>NZ_JBEXMH010000038.1:0-90005 GCF_040610415.1 Amycolatopsis sp. NPDC004079
CCCGCTCTACCTACCCCCCCCCAACCACACCCCCCCCCCCCAAACTTCCACCCCCCGGGGCACCGCCCCCCCGTTGGGGGGCTGCCCGGCGTGACAGGCCGAAGGCCCCACACGCCGGGCAGCCCCCAAACGCCGGCTTAAAAGCGATCCCGCCCGCGACGACGAAGTCGGCGCCAAAAACACAGCTGGTGAGCTACCTAGCCAACTACACCACGGCAAAGGCGGCGACGCTCCCATACAAGACTTCATGAACCAGGCCGCCGCACATTTCGCCTCCCTGCAGAAACCGCTCAGACTCGCAGCCGACGATTTCCTCCGCACCAGCACCGACCCCCGACACCTCGACGGCGTCCGACGACTGTGGCGAGCCAGCGCCCGCAGCGGCGACTTCTACCTCCGCGACTACACCGGCCGCTACTGCCTCGGCTACGAACAGTTCTACGCCGACGACGAACGCTGTCTGGAACACGAAACCCCACCAGAGGTAGTCACCGAACAGAACTGGTTCTTCCGGCTTTCCCGCTACTCCGGCGAAATCCTGGAGCTACTGGAGTCCGGCCGGATCCGGATCGAACCAGCCGCCCGACGCCGTGAGGTGCTGGGATTCGTGCGCGCCGGGCTGTCCGACATCAGCGTCTCCCGCCCCGCCGCCCGCTCGGACGGCTGGGGCATCCCAGTACCCGGCTCTCCCGATCAGGTGATCTACGTCTGGTGGGACGCACTCGCCAACTACCTCACCGCCGACCCGGCGCGCTGGACCGACGCAACCGAACGAGTGCACGTGATCGGCAAAGGCATCCTGCGCTTCCACGCCGTCTACTGGCCCGCCCTGCTGCTCTCGGCGGGCGAACGGCTGCCGGACACCATCTTCGTGCACGACTATCTGACCGTGGACGGCGCGAAGATCTCCAAGAGCGCGGGCAACACCGTCCGTCCGACAGACCTGATCGACCGGTACGGCGCGGATGCCGTCCGCTGGTGGCTGCTGCGCGAAGTCGCCCCGCTCGGCGACACCGACTTCACCGAAGCCCGGCTGATCGCCCGCGCCGACCAGGAACTCGCCAACGGACTCGGCAATCTCGTGCACCGCGTGCTCAGCCTCGCCCGGCGCACCGGCCGGATCACCTCTGCCAGTCCACTAAGGACAGTGCACTCGCTCGCCGACCGGATCGACGCGGCACTCGCGGATTTCGACTTCCGCGCGGCCACAGGCGCTGCGGTCGAGGTGATCGCCGACGCGAACCGACACGTCGAACAGACCCGGCCGTGGACGTTGAACGGCACCGACCTGGACGAGGTGCTCGGGACTGTCGTAAGCACTTGCCGTGAGCTGGCAACCGAAATCAGCCCGTTCCTCCCGGACGGAGCCGCCCACCTGCACGCGCGACTCACCAGCGGAGCACCGGACCGCCTCTATCCCCGGCTAGCGCAATAACCGAGGCACCAACCGCACGTAACACACCATGCCGACCACCTCCGCCAACGTCTGCGCCACCACCGCGACCGGCGCGACCGCGAACTCGTCCGGCAACGCCAGCGCCAGCGGGAGCACCACCAGCGAGTTCCGCGTGGCCCCGGTGAAAACGATCGCCCGTCCGGCCGGAACGTCCAACCGGAACAGCCGCGCGACGCCGAGGCCCGCGAACGCCATCACCACCAGGAAAACCACGTAGAACGGCACCACCGACGCGACCGGGCCGAGTCCGCCGTGGAGCTTCGGGGTTTGCGACGCGACGACCGTCACCAGCGTCGCGGCCATCAGCGGCACCATGGCGGTCCCGGCCGCGGCGGCGAACCGGCGGCCAGCCTCGTGCCGGGCCGCCCAGGCTTGGGTGAGCCAGGCCAGCGCCAGCGGGAGGACGATCAGCACGAGAAACGCCTTCAGGAAAGGTCCGACCCGCACGACTTGCGCCAGGTCCGCGCCCAGGAAGAGGAACAAGAACCCGGGCAGCAGGATCATCTGCGCGAGCAGCAGGAACGGCGTCGCGGCGAGCAGGCGGCGACTGCTGCCTCCGGCCAGGCCGCTGAAGACGATCACGTAGTCGACGCACGGGGCCAGCAGCACGAGCAGCATGCCCAGTCGCAGCGCCTGTCCGGCCGGGAAGAACGGGAACATCGCCGCGACCACCAGCGGCACGACGACGAAGTTCACCGCCAGCGCGGCACCGAGGAACCGGCCGTCGCGCAGGGAGCGGCCCAGTTCAGCGGCGGGCACCTGGAGGAACGTGACGTACAGCAGTGCCGCCAGCACCGGGTTGATCGCCGGTTCCAGGCCGGGTCCGGCCGCCGGGGCCAGCCAGCCGAGCAGGGCGCCGACGGCGAGCGCGCCGAGGTAGATGACGACCTGGTGCCGTTCCATCCGCGACACCAGGCCGGATGATTGCGACAACGGGCGCGCTCCTTCACGAATGCCAGGTACCGGACCAGCCTAGCGATCGACCCGGCAGCCCGCGGAAAGCCACCGTCTTGACGAAATCCTAACGCCCGCGAGTCCCGTTTTAATACACTCCTGACGCAAGAGAAGAACCCATTTCTTAACGCATTTCGGAATGGGGTTGATCTCGCCGCACAGCGCGTGCGAGCCGGGTCGCGCGTGCATGCTGAGCCCGTGACAGACACGGAAGAACCCCAGCGCCGCCTGGAACCGGGCGCGTTCGGGTACGCGGTGAAGCGGCTGTTTCTCGGCAAACCGCTCATCAACGCGCAATTAACGCACGAACGCCTTTCCAACACGACCGCATTGGGCGTGCTTTCCCCGGACGCGATCTCGTCGTCGGCGTATGGCACCGAGCAGATCCTGGTCGAACTGCTCCCCTACGCCGGGCTCGCCGCGTTCAGCCTGGTGCTGCCGATCACCGGCGTGATCCTGGTCATCCTGGTGCTGGTCGCCGCGTCGTACCGGCAGGTCGTGATGGCCTACACGCGTGCGGGCGGGTCGTACGTGGTCGCGCGGGAGAACTTCGGGCCGCGCGTCGCGCAGGTCGCCGCGGCGGCGTTGCTGATCGACTACATCGTGACCGTCGCCGTGCAGACCTCGGCGGGGACGGTCGCCGTGGTGTCCGCGATACCGGCGCTAGGGCCGTACAGCCTGGAGATCACCATCGCGATCGTCGTCCTGCTCTGTTACGCCAACCTGCGCGGCCTGCGCGAAGCGGGCCGTCCGTTCGCGATCCCGACCTATCTGTTCTCCGCGCTGATGCTCGTGATGATCGTGGTCGGCCTGGTCAAGGCGATGACGGTCGGGCTCCCGGCCTACGACGCCGCCCACCTGCCCGGCGCGGTCCCGGTCCAGCACGGGGACGGCCTCATCGCCGGCGCGACGGTTCTGGTGCTGCTGCGTGCTTTCGCCAACGGCGGTTCGTCGCTGACCGGCGTGGAAGCGATCTCCAACACGGTGTCCGCCTTCCGCAGTCCGCGCGGCCCCAACGCCCGCAAAGTCCTGGTCACGATGGCCGTCATCCTCGGCGTCCTGGTCGGCGGCGTGTCACTGCTCGCCTTCTTCACCCACGCGACGCCGTACGCGAGCGGCTACCCATCGGTGGTCTCCCAGGAAGCCCGCGCGGTGTTCGGCGACGGCTGGTTCGGGCAGGCGATGTTCGTCGCGATCCAGACCGCGACCGCGCTCATCCTCTACACCGGTGCCAACACCAGCTTCAACGGCTTCCCGTTCCTCGCCAGTTTCGTTGCCAGCGACCGTTTCCTGCCCCGTCAGCTGACTACGCGCGGACATCGACTGGTGTTCTCCAACGGCATCCTCGTGCTGACTGTGCTCGCCGTCGCGCTGCTGTTCTTCTCCGGCGGCACGGTGACCGCGCTGGTGCCGTTCTACGCGATCGGCGTGTTCACCGGCTTCGCCATGGCCGGGTACGGCATGACCAAACACCATCTGCGCCTGCGCGAGCAGGGCTGGCGGTTCAAGCTCTCGGTCAACCTCGCCGCCGGGATTCTGTCCACTGTGGTCGTCGGGATCTTCGCCATCGCCAAGTTCACCGAGGGTGCTTGGCTGGTCGTAGTGGTGTTCCCGATCCTCGTGTTCGTCCTCATCAGACTCAACCGCGAGTACCGCGCCGAAGCCGCCGTGCTCGAACGCATCACCGCCAACCGCGCCAACCCGACGCGATACGCGCGCCACCAGGTTTTCGTGCTGGTCAACACGATCGACCTGGCTGTCCTCGAAGCACTGCGCTACGGCAAGAGCCTCCGGCCGGACAAGATCACTGCCGTGCACTTCGTGATCGACGCGCAAGCCGCCGAACGCCTCCGCGCCCGATGGGAAGAGCTCGGCATGAAAACCGGCCTGCGCTTGATCGACGTCCCCGACCGGCGAATCGCCCGCGCCGCTTACACGTTGGTACAGAAGGCGATCACCGAAGCGGAACGAACCAGCGTCACCGTGCTCCTGCCGCGCCGAAGCTACGCGCCCTTGCTCGGACGGCTGCTGCACGACCGCACCGCCGACCGGATCGCCCGCATCGTCAGCCGCATCCCGCAAGCCGCCGCGACGATCGTGCCGTACGACGTGCAGACCCGGATCCGCACGCTCATGCCGCACCTGCCCGAGGAACGCGCCACCGCGGCCGTCGAACGACTGCTCACCCGCATCGGCACCGCACAGAAGGAAGAACTGACCCCCAGCGCCATCGCCGAGTTGCGCCCGGGCACCGACGTCAGCGTCGACGGCAGGCTTCAGGAACTGACAGTGTCCGAAGAGGACACTCGCGGACCGGTTCTCACCGCACAGCTCACCGACGACACCGCGACTGTCGCATTGGAATTCAGCCAAGCCCACCCCGACCTCGAACCCGGCCAGGTGCTGCGCGTGACCGGCCGAGTGGCCGAGGGAGCGCCGCTGGTCATCCGCGACCCGGTCTGCCACATCCTCGAAGCAGCCGGAGAAGAGGAGGAAGACCGTTCCCGCGCCGAGTGATCAGCCGGACAGTCCGTTGAGGATCGCGTCGATACCGAACCCGAACGCCTCGTCCGAATCCCCGCTGTGCGCCGGATCCTCCTCGACAATCCCCGCCCGGACCAGCTCCGCGTGGTTCTGCTCCTCCGACACAAAGCCGAGTACATAATGGACAACCGTCCGCGCCGCCCACTCCGCCCGCCGCTCGTCGAACCTCCCGGTGAACAGCCGACGCAGCGCATGCGTGGGCACCAGCAGATCCGGCCGGTACGCCTGCACGAACGACACCACCTCCGCCCCGTCGCGGACTTGCAGCAGCGCTGAGCGGAAGCCTTCAGCCGCGTCGCGCGGGTCCTTCGCCACCCCTGGCAGGCCCTTCAGGATCCGCGCGGCGACGACGGCGAGCAGCTCCTGTTTGTTGGCGACGTGGTAGTACAGCGCGCCCGGCTGGACCCCCAGGTCGAGGGCCACCCGCCGCATCGACAGGCTGCTCAGCCCGGCCTCTCGCAGCAGCTCGTACGCCCGGTCGACGATCTGGTCTCGCGTCACCTTCACCCCTCTCATTCTGCCTGCCGCTTGCTTCCGGCCGAGCGGCCGCCTAGGATTTGATAGGTGTTCAAAACCTTCGACGACCTGGCCGACCGGCAGCTGGCCGGCGGCGTACTCGACCGAACTGACGCCCGCGCGGTGCTGGAATGCCCGGACGAGGACGTGCTCGGCCTGGTCGCGGCGGCCGGGCGGCTGCGGCGCGCGCACTTCGGCAACCGGGTCAAGGTCAACTACCTCGTCAACCTGAAATCGGGCCTGTGCCCCGAGGACTGCGGGTACTGCTCGCAGCGGCTCGGGTCGTCCGCGCAGATCCTCAAGTACTCGTGGCTGTCCGCCGAGGAAACGGCGCGCCAGGCGAGCGCGGGCGTCCAGGGCGGCGCGTCGCGGGTCTGCCTGGTCGCGAGCGGGCGCGGGCCGAGCGACCGCGATGTCGACCGCGTCGCGCAGGCCGTCGAGGCGGTGAAGTCCGCGCATTCCGATGTGGAGGTGTGCGCGTGCCTCGGGCTGCTCAAGGACGGCCAGGCCGAGAAGCTGCGCGAAGCCGGCGTCGACGCCTATAACCACAACCTCAACACCAGCGAGTCGCGGTACTCCGAGATCTGCACGACGCACGGCTACGACGACCGCGTCGACACGGTCGAAAAGGCCAAGTCCGCCGGGCTTTCCGCGTGCTCCGGCCTGATTGTCGGCATGGGCGAGACCGACGACGAGCTCATCGACGCGATCTTCGCGCTGCGCGACATCGACAGCGATTCGATCCCGGTCAACTTCCTGATGCCGTTCGAGGGCACGCCGCTCGCCGGAACCTGGGAGCTGAGCCCGCTGCGCGCGCTGCGCATCCTCGCGCTGGCGCGATTCGCTTGCCCGACGAAGGAAGTCCGGATGGCCGGGGGCCGCGAGATGCACCTGCGGTCGCTGCAGCCGATCGCGCTGCACGTGGTGAACTCGCTGTTCCTCGGCGACTACCTCACCAGCGAGGGCCAGGCCGCGAAGGCCGACCTCGAGATGATCGCCGACGCCGGGTTCGAGGTCCTCGGCGCGGGCGAACAGCAGCAGGCCGAGCACTCCTCCCCGTCGCTGCGGGAACGCGGCGCGGGCACCGCCGCCGCGCCCAACGCGTGACCGCCGTGGTGTCGATGCACGACTGGCTGACCTCCGCCGAGAGGGACCGGCACGTCGCCGGCCTCGTCCGGCGGACCGATGATCGACGGCATCCCCGAGCGTCCACATTGGACCTCGCGTCGAACGATTATCTGAGCCTCAGCACCGATCCGCGATTGCGCGCAGCCGCCGTCCGAGCCGTCGAAAAGTACGGTGCGGGCGCGGGCGCGTCGCGAGTCGTCACCGGCACCACGCCGTGTCACACGGAACTGGAGCGCGAACTGGCCGACCTCACCGGGCAACCGGCCGCGCTCGGGTTTTCCAGCGGCTACACGGCGAACATCGGCGTCATCACCGCACTCGGCTCGCCGGACACGCTGCTGATCACCGACGCGCACATCCACGCGTCGCTGATCGACGGCGCGCGGCTGTCCCGCTCCCCCGTCGCGATCTGCCCGCACGGCGACCTGGACGCGCTCGCGCACCTGCTGCGCGACCGGTCGCAGGAACGGGCGATCGTGGTGGTCGAGTCGATCTATTCCGTGCTCGGCGACGCGACGGATCTTGTTCGCACCGCGGCATTGTGCGCTGAATACGACGCGTTCCTGGTGGTGGACGAAGCGCACGGCATCGGCGTCGCAGGCAACGGCCGGGGCGCGGTGCACGCGGCCGGTCTCGCGGGCGCGCCACACGTCGCGGTGACCGCCACTTTGTCGAAGGCATTGGGCGCACAGGGCGGCGCGGTGCTGGGATCGCCGTTGCTGCGCGAACATCTGGTCAACACCGCGCGGACATTCATCTTCGACACCGGCCTCGCCCCCGCCGCCGCGGCGAGTGCGGCGGAAGCGTGCCGGATCATCGCGGCCGAGCCTTCGCGAGTCGAGGACCTGCACCACGCTGCCGTCGCGATCGCCGACGCCGCCGGGGTTTCGCGGGCGCCGGGGGCAGTGCAGTCGATTCCCGCGGACTCGCCGGAGCAGGCTGTGGCCGCCGCGAACCTGCTGTACGAACGGGACATCGTCGTCGGCTGCTTCCGACCGCCGAGCGTCCCGGACGGCGTCTCCCGGCTCCGGCTAGTCGCGCGGGCCGGGGTTGACCTGGATCGTGCGCAGGAGGCTGCGCGGCTGGCTGCCCAGTGGTCGCGCGCCGCGAGCATCGTCTGACCGGCTCGCCCGCGCTCGGGGAACAGATCTAGGACGAATCTAGGACGGCGGCTCTTAGCGTCGATCTCCCACGACGGCTTGAAACGAGCCGTCGCACACATCGTCAGGGGAGACAATGAATCTTGCCCGAAAGCTGGCAACCGCGGCCATCGCGGCCGGTCTCACCACCGCTGGAGTCCTCGGCGCGACCACCCCGGCCAGCGCCACGGTCGTGAACTCCTCGTGCAACCTCTCAAGCGTTGTCCGGGTCTATTACGACGGCGGCTCCTACTGCTATGTCTGGGACGGTGACAAGAGTTCCAACTTTGGCTGGATGGACATCCGACACGCCCGTAAGGTGGTATCGGACAGCTACATAGGATCCGTGCGGGACAACCAAGGAAACATGTACGGTTTCACCCGTGGCAATGTCAACAAGCCCCTCCTGCTTAACGGTGTGACGCTGACCGGGATCTTCTTCGACTACAACTGAGGTGAAAGGCGCGCGTTCGGCGGATCGCGGTCCGCTGAACGCGCGCCTTTCGCACACCCCCTAGTCGCGCGCTCCGGAATTAGCCGGAACCGTGCCGCTTGCCACGACACCCAGTGGTCGCGCGCCGCGAGCCTCCTCCGGTGCCTTCCGGAACACCGCATCAAGCGCCAGCGCGCCAGGCCCCGTGAACACCAGCAACAGGAACGCCCAGCAGAACATCGCCGCCGACTCACCGTGGTTTTGCAGCGGCAGCAACCCGTCCGGCTGGTGGACGACGAAGTACGCGTACGCCATCGAGCCCGACGCGAGCAACGCCGCGATCCGAGTACCCGCCCCGAAGGCCACCAAAAGGCCGCCCACAAGCTGGATCACCGCCGCGTACCAGGACGGCCATACGCCCACCGCGACCGTTCCGCCCTTCGGGCCGCCGCCGAAAATCCCGAACAGCGCCGCCGCGCCGTGGGCCGCGAAGAGCAGGCCTACGACGATCCGGAACAGGCCGAGCACGAACGGGACGGCCCGGTCGAGCACACGCTCTGGCATGGGTCCTCCTCGGAGAGTGACTAAGGTAAGGCTTGCCATACCGTACGTGCCGGGGTTCCTCCCGTCCAGACGCTGTGACGCTCGCTAAATCGGGCTGAACCGTTCCGGCGCCGGCCGCGTGTCGAGGGAAGGGCACCACCCACGCACGGTTGGAGGCTGGGATGAAGGTCAAAATTCGGGCAACCCCAAGAACTTTCGGACTGGTGGCCGCACTGGCCGCGGCGGGCTTGTTCGCCGCGGCGTGCGGCGGCAACAACGGCACCGGTGGCAACAGCGGCGCCAACGGGAGCACGGCCGCACCGCCGACGCATTTGACCGACAGCAACGGCGACACGATCTACTTGTTCGCCGCGGACCACGACGGCCAGTCCGTCTGCACCGCCAGCTGCGCGAGCTACTGGCCCCCGGTCAAGGCGGGCACCCAGCTCACCGGACCCGCCCAGGGCAGCCTCGGTGCGATCACCCGGCAGGACGGGTCCAAGCAGGAAACGCTCGACGGGCATCCGCTGTACCGCTACCTCGGCGACCACTCCCCGGGCCAGACCAACGGCCAGGGCCTGAACCTCAGCGGCGGGCTGTGGTGGATGGTCTCGCCGGGCGGCGTCGCGATCACCGGCGCGGCAGCGCCCGCCGCGCCCAGCACCGCGCCATCGGGCACCGGCGGGTACAGCGGGGGCGGCTACACCGGCGGCGGGTACGGCTGAGCAGCGAGGTAACACCTTTCCGGGTAGGCGCAGTCTCAACTGGGTACCTCTGATCAGGGCACCTTGACCGCGCTCCCGAATAAGACCAAACTTCGCTAGTGATATAAGTACTCCCGTCGTCCCCGCATCGAAGGAGTTCGTCAGTGACCTCGTCGTTCGTCATCATCGGAGCCGGGCTGGCCGGAGCCAAAGCCGCGGAAGCGTTGCGCGACAAGGGTTTCGACGGGAAAATCACCATCGTCGGCGACGAGCGGCACCTCCCCTACGAGCGTCCGCCGCTGTCGAAGGACTACCTCGCGGGCAACACCGACGCCGAGAGCTTCCGGGTGCATGACGCCGCGTGGTACGCCGAAAAGAACGTCGAGCTGCGCCAGGGCGTCAAGGCGACCGCGATCGCGCGGGACGAGAAGCAGGTGAGGCTCGACGACGGCACCAGCCTCGGCTACGACAAGCTCCTGCTGGCCACCGGCGCGAGCCCGCGCGTGCTGCCGGACACCGCGGGGATCCACTACCTGCGCCGGATCGAGGACTCCGACCGGCTCCGCGAGCTGTTCGGCACCGCGGCCAAGCTGGTGGTCGTCGGCGGCGGCTGGATCGGCCTCGAAGCGACCGCCGCCGCGCGTCAGGCCGGGGTCGAGGTCACCGTCGTCGAGGCGCTCGAACTGCCGCTGATCACCGCGCTCGGCCGACAGGTCGCGCCGGTGTTCGCCGACCTGCACCGCGCGCACGGCGTCGACCTGCGGCTCGGCGTCCAGGTCGAGCACATCTCCAACGGCGGCCAGGGCAAGCGGATCCGCTTGGGCGACGGCAGCGTCCTCGAGGCGGACGCCGTGCTCGCCGGGATCGGCGCGAAGCCGAACGTCGAACTGGCCGAGGCGGCCGGCCTCCGCGTCGACAACGGCGTGGTGGCTGACGCCAGCCTGCGCACGAGCGACCCGGACATCTTCGCCGCGGGCGACGTCGCGAACGCCTATCACCCGTTCCTGGGCAAGCACCTGCGCGTCGAGCACTGGGCGAACGCGCTCAACCAGCCCGCCGTGGCCGCGGGCGGGATGCTCGGCAACGAGGAGTCGTACGACGAGCTGCCGTACTTCTTCACCGACCAGTACGACCTCGGCATGGAATACCTCGGCACCATCGAGGGCCACGACCGCGTCGTCTTCCGCGGCGACGTGGCCGGGCGCGAGTTCATCGCCTTCTGGCTCAAGGAAAACCGCGTGCTGGCCGGGATGAACGTCAACGTCTGGGACGTCACGGACCCGATCAAGGCGCTCATCCGCTCCGGCAAGGCAGTGGACCCGGAGCGGCTGGCCGACCCAGGGGTTCCGCTGGAGGACCTCGCCTGATTCCGGCGCCCGCGGGCCGCTCCGTTTCCGGGGCGGCCCGCTAGGCTTTCGCCGTGGGGACTGAAATCCTTTCCGCGGGCTGGGAATCGCCGTACTACCTCGTCCGGACTTCGGCGTTCGACGCGATGTTCCTCGTCGGCGGCGGCGAGGAACCCGACGAGGTGGACAACGTCGACGTCGAGGTCCGCTATCCCGACGGCTCCCGGTGGAGCGCGACGATGTTCACCCTCGACGAGGTCGACCGGATCATGCGCCGCTGGGAAAGCACCGGCGAGTGCGCCAGTGGCAGCTACTTCGTTTGTGTCGATCAGGTGATCGTCCGCGAACCCGGCGTGCGCAAGATGACCGCCGCGCTGATCGCGATGCACGACTACGGCGAACTCACGTCTCATCTGATGCGCTTGGACGACTAGTCCCGGGGCAGCAACCCCTCCAACGCCAGCTCCACAAACCGCCGCCAGTCCCCGCTCCCCGTGCGGACCACCGACGACAAGCAACCGACCAGCAGGTACACGTCGCCGACCGTGCAATCCGCGCGGAGCACCCCCGCCGCCTGGTCCGCCGCGATCGCTTGCGCCACCACGGTTTCCAGCTCCGCCAGGGCATCGCCGCGCGGTTCGCTCCCCGCCGACCCGCGCGCCGTCTCGATGGCGGACGACAGCGCCCGGTCTCCGGACAGCACCTCGCCGACGTGCCGCAGATAGCGGTTGACCCCGGATCTCCCGTCGAGGCACAGCTTCCGCGCGTACTCCGCGATCTCGGCGAACCGCTGCTCCGCCAACGCTTCCACGAGCGCCCGCCGGTCCGGGAAATTCCGGTACACCGTCCCGACGCCCACTCCGGCGACCCGCGCGATCTCCGGCAGCTGGACCTCGTCGTGCTCGGCGAGCAGCGTGCGGGCCGCCTCCAGCACGCGTGCCCGGTTGCGTTCCGCGTCCGCCCTCGGCTTGCGCTCCGTTGACAACCGACGCCCTCCTCTGGTTAATCTGGAAACGGACTCCGCTTCCATTACGTTCGAGAGGATACCCCATGACGAAGGACCGCTTCCTGCTGCTGCAGCCCGGCGAGGCGCGCCCGGGCCGGGTGCCGCTGCCGCCCGCGTTCGCGGTGAAGGCGATGACGGGCGACACCGAGACCCGGTTCTCCCTGATGGAGGTGACGCTGGCCCGCGACATCCCGCGCCACGTCCACCACGAGGCCGACGAGTGCATTTACGTCTTGGAAGGCGAACTGGGCATCGACTTCGCCGACGAGACGCATGTCGCGACGAAGGGGATGTTCGTGCTGCTGCCGCACGGGGTTCCGCACGCGCTGCGGGCAGTGTCGGATCCCGCGCCGCGGTTGCTGCAGATCTCCTCGCCCGGCGGGTGGGAGCACTATCTGGAGGATCTGTTCGAGGCCGGGCCCGCGGTGCTGACGGACGGCGCGGTGGACCCGGTGAAGATCAATCCGGTGGCGGCCCGGTACTCGATCACCTATGAGGAGAGCTGATTCCGCGTCAGTGCTGCAGCACCGGCCAGACCGCCGCCGGATGACAGTGCTCCGGGCACGCGAGCAAGTACAGTGCGTTGCCAAGAAACAGCACGTAGGCGTAGGAATAGGAGCTGTCCGGCTGTTCAGGCTGACCCGGGCGGCTCTCGAACCCGACATCCTCCGGCAGGCCGCACAAGAACAGCATCTCAGCGCCGCACGCGCAGCGGTGGCTTTCCGGATCCTGCTGCCAGCGCGGCAGTCCGCCGACCTTGAACTCGCCCCGGCCGACGCTCAGCCCGGTGTGCGTTTCGCCGGGGAGGGCGGTCCGCCACACGGTCTCCGTCTCGAGCTCCGGACGGAGCGCCAGTTCGCGGCCGAGAAGATGCGGTTCCTCCGCGTCGGCCGGGCCGGTCGCGTCCCGGTGCAGCATGATCCGCCAGAACGCCCCGGGATGGCCCCAAATCCGCGGTTTTTCCCAGTAGCGCTCCGGAAACTGCTGCGAATCTTCCCGCAGACAGGCAGCGTCGTTGTGCACCGGGCACTGGAACACGAGCAGGTGGTCGCCGCCGAACCGCGGGATGTCCGGCGGGACGTCCAACTGGAAGAAGAGCACCATGCGCGCGCCGCAGTAGCACTCCGGCCAGTCCTCGCCCTCGGGCAGGATCGGCCTGCCGCCGAAGGTATTCCGGGAACCGGGCCCGGCCGGGGCGCGCAGGGTTTCCACCAGATACATCGGAACGTCAGAGCGGCGAATCTCGGAGGACGGCTCGAAGACAGTCACCGGATCAGCCTAGGACAGCCCGAAATCTCCGTCTGGCTTTCCGCGCAAGACCCGGCGAGGAGCGGGCACCGGCCCGAAAGCCGGTGCCTGCCCAACCGCTCACACCGTCCGCAACCGCCGCCACTCCCACGCGGCCAGCCCGGCGAACAACACCGTCGCCACGCAAGCGACAGCCGTCAACAGCCACTCGGCTTCCCCGCCCCCGCCGTCCGGAGAAGCGCCGGTCGTGCGCTCGATCCAGTCCGGAACCGTCAACGTCAGCACCAGCGCGACGGCGCTGAGCGCGGCGAGCCCGGCCTCGGCCGCGATGCGGAGCTTTTGTGCAGTGTTCATGAGAGCCTCCCTCAGTACTTCGCCGCGTTGAGGCGCGTCCGCCAGGTGTTGCCCGCGCCGGCGTATTCGCCGTAGCTCCACACAGTCCGGGAATCCGACGGGTCCCGGCCGATGCCGAAGTAGTCGCCCCATCTGCCGCCGGTGTAGGCGCTCTGCCCGGCGATCACCGAAGCACTGCCCTGCAAGGTGCCCGGCGGGTCGGTGGCGAGGCGGCCGGTCTGGCGGAAGTGGCCGTACTCGTCCGCGGCGGACCGGCCGAACGCCACGTGGGCGTTGCGGGAGATGTCGGTCTGGATCGCCGGGAAGAAGTAGTGCCTGCCGGGTGCGCCGAACGCGCCCTGTTGCGCGATCGAGTGGCTGGGCACGTCGATTTCGTACCACTGCACCACGGACCGCGCCTCGGAGTCGCCTGGCCAGCTGTACGCGGAGGTGTGCGTGGTCCACAACCGCTGGGTCCGGCCCGCCGCTTGGAAGACCGCGTTGAGCAACCGGGTGTCGTTCGTGGCGATTCTCGTTGTCCCGCCGTCCTTTTGCACCGCGCCGGGCGGCAGGTTGTAGCTGCGGCAGGTGACGGCGGTCGAGGAGAGCAACGGCGCGCCGCCGGACCACAGGCCGAGCGGGTTCGACAGCGTCCAGAGGGTCAGGCTCGCCCCCGACGGGAACAGCGAGTTCACCAGGTAGGCGCGCGGATTCCCGCCCACGCCTTGGAAATGGCAGCACGGCTGCACGGAGAACGCGGCACTGCGGTCCGGGTTCTTCAGGCCCCAGAAGTCCCACCAGCGGATGGTGTGGCCCCCGCCCGCACCGCCGCCGTAGAGCTCCGCCTTGTTGAAGATCCGCAGTTTCGCGTAGGCGAACCCGCCCCCGAAGGCGAATTGGTTGGTGGACACGTAAATCGCCTGGGAGTCGAAGCCCAGCATCGGGAAGTCCGACCAGTTGGCGGTGGCCGTGGAGCCGTTCGAGGTCGCGTCGGTGCTCCAGATCCAGTATCCGCCCGCCGGGTCGCCGGTCTGCGAGACGCCGAGCATGATCCAGGATCCCTGCGGGTTCGCGCGCCGGGCGGCGATGCAGACGATCCACCGGCCGCTGTAGTGGTCGTACGCGAGTTTCGGGTCGAAAAGCTGTGCGCCGGCAGGCAGAACCGGGTTGAACATCGCGGTGAAGTTCGCCCAGCGGAACTGTTGCAGGCCGGTCTTGTCGTAGCCGACCAGGTCGACGTTGACCGCCGCCATCACCTGCTTCGGGCCGACCGCGACCGTGCAGTCCGGCGGGCGGAAGGCGGTTTGCGAAATCCCCTCGAAGCTCGCCGACGCCGCCGGGGCCAGCCCCTCGACGATCTCGTCCTCCGGCGGGTTTTCCTCCGACAGCTCGATCGCCGCTTCCTCGTCGAGCTGCACGCCGAGCGCGTCCTCCGGCGCCAGCGCTTCCGGACTGTGCTCCCGCGCCCCGGTCTTCAGCTGGTCGTATTCCTCGACCGGCACCGGAAACCGCTGCGCGAACAACGGAGACCGGTCCGGCGACGGCGGTTCGGCGAGCAGTTCGCCGACCGTCAGATCCGCCATCTCCCGCGACGCGCCGCCGGCCGTTTCGCCGGCTTGGCCCTCGAGCACCTGTGCTTCAGGCATCACGGTGATCACCCTCTTCCTCCGCGGCCGCGTCGCCGGCCCGTGCCGGGGCGTCGGCCTCCTCCTCCCGATCGCGGTGCCGCCGCGCGGCCGCCTTCAGCCGCTCCATCTCGGCGGCCGGAACCGGCATCCCGATCGGAATCTCGTACCCCGATTCCGGTTCGGCGGGCGCGTTTTCGCCCGCCGGACCGCTTTCCGCTCCCTCGCCGCGTCCCGCACCGGACCGTTCGCTCATCGCTCACCCCCGGGAAATCCGCCGGAAAAGATCGATTCCGGCGGCGTTCACGAAAAAGGTCGCACAACGACCGGGAACAGATACCGGCGCGCCGCAACCTTCAACCGAACGGCGCAGCGGAAATCAATTGCACCATTTTTTCCCCGATTCCCCGGGAAGGCGCATAAAAACCGACCGGAAACGGTTTCGAAGAACCTTTCCAAGCTCCGGGAGCCCGCGGCCCACCCCTGCCCCGTACGCCCGAATGCTGGCGGATCAAGCTGTTTTAGGCCGTTCACCCGCACTTGACCGGGTTGCGCCGCATTCGCTGATCATCTCGCGCGAAAGCCGCTTCGCAACCCCGGATTTACGTCCACCTTGTGCATTTTGTCGCCCGACAAGTTGAGCGCCCGGTTAATTCTTCACTCATTCCTTCGAAGGTAGGTACCGCGATAACCCGGTCTCGGCGGACGCTGGCGCGACCGTGCCCGAGGAGGAGATTTCCATGTCCCGACTTGCCCGTTTCGCCGCGCCTGCCGTCATTCTGGCCGGTTCGCTCGCTTTGGTCGCGCCGGCCGCGCACGCCGACGTCCAGCACTCGCTCGCCGCGAAGTGCTCGCAGTCCTATCTCCCGCTCCCCGACCCGGCCTGCACGCCCGGCGCGACCAACCCGGACGTCACCCAGGACACCATCGACGACACGATCTGCGTCTCCGGCTGGACGGCCACCATCCGCCCGCCGACGAGCTACACCAACAAGCTCAAGAAGCAGGGCATCATCGACTACGGCTACTCCGACACCTCGCTCAGCTCCTACGAGGAGGACCACTTCCTGCCGCTCGAACTGGGCGGCGCGCCGAAGGACCCGAAGAACCTCTGGCCCGAACCGCACGACGGCGACCAGAACTCCTACAGCAAGGATTCCGTCGAGAACGCGGTGAAGAAGGCGGTGTGCGCGGGGAAAGCCACGCTGGCCGACGCGCAGCACGCCATGCTCACGAACTGGACCACCGCGGAATCGGTGCTGGGCATCGACTGATCTGGGGTTTCAGCTTTCCGTGAAGGGCTCCTTGAAGGAATCTGATTCCTTCAAGGAGCCCTTCACGGATCTTTGCCGCTCCGCGACGGGGCAGCTCTCAGTGTTCGGCGGGCCGCGTAAGCATCGCCAGCCGAGGACGTCGCGTCTCCCCCAGCCCCGGCCCCGGCCGATGCGCGCGGCACACCGTGCACACCACGGCGTGGCTGACCGGCGTCCCGTCCTCCTGGACCAGCCTGCCCACGTGCACCGCCTCGCGGCCGCACTGTCCACAGGGGACGGTCGCGCTCTCCGGGTCCACCAGCAGCCTGCTCATCTCGTGCTCCCTCCGTAGGTTCTCCGGTGATGGCGCTCGCCCGCCCGGTTACCCTTCGCCTTCCCGGGCAAACCGGACGCTTCCGCCTTTCCGGTTTGCCCTGGCCAGAAGCGGGTAAGCCGTCGGCCAGGGCGGAAGGGAGCGGGCGATGGCCGTGCACCGGCAGCCGGATCCCCAACGGGCGCCGCGGTCGATGGAACGGGAGTTTCTCGCCACCGACGCGCCGTGGGTGCGCCGCGCGTTCGGCCAGCAGGCATGGCCGCTCCGCCGCGCGTGTCCGGTGGCGTGCTGGGCCCTCACCGCGATCGCCGCCGGGCTCGTGGCCTGCGGGATCGTCTTTCCGCCGGAGGCGCCGCTCGGCTTCGTGCTGGCCGCGGTCGCGGTGTGCGGGCACGTCGCCCGCCAGGAGTGCCTGCGTCCGCCGACCCGCCGGGCTCCCGGTCCGGGGAAAGGATTCCCATGCCGCCCGTCGTAGTCGTGACCAGGGCCAGCGCCGTCGCAGCGCAGGACATCCGGGACGCCGGAGGCACGCCGCTGGAGCTGCCGACGTACGTAGCCGATGTCGCGTTCAGTTCGGTGTTCGCCCGCTTCACTGACGTCAAACCCGAGGAATGCCGCCGGGTCAGCGAGGTAACCTATCTCGGTTTCGGACACGGCACAATCGCCGCCCTCGAACGCATGATCGTCCAGGTCGGTTCGGCGCTCGCGTATCGCGGAATCCCGTTGCAGAGCGCGTACTGCGGGGCCAAAAACACGATTCAAGGCTTCAATGAAGCGCTTCGCTGCGAACTGCCCCACGAGCGCAGCGGAACTCACCTGTTGCGCCGCATCGTGCAGTCCATAAAGGACAGTCGGTTCCGCCAGGCTGCGAAGAAGGTCTGGCGGTGAAACCGTTCCGGAACCGAGCCGACGCAGGCATCCAGCTTGCCGCCGTACTGGCCTGGCGGGATTGGACCGACCCGGTCGTCTTCGGGCTCGCCCGCGGCGGTCTGCCGGTCGCCGCACCGGTGGCCCGGGAACTGGACGCACCGCTGGAACTCCTGGTCGCCCGCAAGATCGGCGCACCGGGACGGCCGGAACTCGGCCTCGGCGCCGTCGCGGCGGACGGGCCGCCGTTCTTCGACCGCGCCGGGCTTCGCGCACTCGGGCTGACGACCGACGACGTCGCCCCTCTCGTCGATCGCGCCCGCACCGAAGCCCGCGACCAGGTCCGCCGTTACCTGGGCGGTCGCGTCCCGCGCTCACCGGCCGGACGCGACGTGGTGGTGGTCGACGACGGCGTGGCCACCGGCGGGACCGCGATCGCCGGGCTGCGGGCCCTTCGCTCGTACGCACCGCTGCGGCTGGTCTTCGCCGCTCCGGTCGGCGCGCCGTCCGCGCTGGACAAGCTGGCTCGCGAGGCGGACGAGGTGGTGTGCCTGCGGGAGCCGGAGGAATTCCGCGCGGTCGGCGAGTTCTATGCGGACTTCAGCCCGACCAGCGACGACGAGGTCCTCGCCTTGGTGCCCAAGTGATCAGCCGAATGCCGACAAGACCCAGAAGACCAGCGCCGCGACCCCCGCCGCGGCCGGGAACGTGAGCACCCACCCCAGCACGATGTCGCGCGCGATCCCCCACCGCACCGCCGAAAGCCGCCGCGTCGCGCCGGCTCCCATTACCGCCGCGGTGATCACGTGCGTGGTCGAAATCGGCGCCTTCACCGCAAAAGCGGTCAGGTACAGCACCGAAGCCCCCACCGATTCCGCGACAAACCCGTGCGGCGGATCGAGCGGGAACACCCGGCGGCCGAGGGTCCGCATGATCCGCAGGCCGCCCGAGCAGGTCCCGAGCGACAGCGCCCCGGCGCACACCAGCGTCACCCACAGGGGCACCGAGAACGTGTTCTGCTTCCCCGCCGCGATCAGCGCCAGGACGAGCACGCCCATGCCCTTCTGCGCGTCCTGCAACCCGTGCCCGAGCGCCAGCGCCGAGGCCGACACGATCTGCAGCCGCCGGAACACCCGTCCGCTGCGATGCGGATTCGCCCGCCGGAGCAACCACAGCACCGCCACCATCGCCGCGTAGCCGAGCACGAGCCCGAGCAGCGGCGAAGCGACCATCGGCAGCAGCACCTTCTCCACGATGCCGGTCCAGTGCACCGTGCTCGCCGCGGCCAGCGCGGCCCCGACCATCCCGCCGATCAGCGAATGCGACGACGAGGACGGCAGCCCGAAATACCAGGTCACCAGGTTCCACGCGATCGCGCCGACCAGCGCGGCGAGCACCACGGTCAGCGCGCCAGGACCGGCCGGGACGTCGATGATTCCTTTCGCGACCGTCGCGGCGATCCCGGTCGACAGCAGCGCTCCGGCCAGGTTCATCACCGCGGCCAGCACGAGCGCGGTGCGCAGCGGGAGCGCCCGCGTCGACACCGCGCTGGCGATGGCGTTGGCCGCGTCGTGGAAACCGTTGGTGTAGTCGAAGAAAATCGTCAGCGCCACGACCGCGACCAGCGCGGCGGTGCCGTCCACTCAGGACTCCTTGACCGCGATCGTCTGCACCACGTCCGCGACGTGTTCGAATCCGTCCGCGGCCAGTTCGAACTGTTCGACGACTTCCTTCGCCTTGAGCACTTCGAGCGCGTCGGCCCCGGGCTGGAAGAGGTCGGCGAGCATCCGCCGGTAGGTGTGGTCCGCCTCGTTCTCGAGCGCGTTGATCTCGATCCAGTACGGCGAGAGCTCGCCGACCTTCGCCAGCCCCGGCATCGCTTCCGCGGTCAGCTCCGCGGCGCGGCACAGCACCCGCAGCATCCCCTTGGTGCCCGGCGGAAACTCCTCGAGCCGGTACAGCACCGCGAGGTCGGCGGCAGTGTCCACAAAGTCCAGGACGTCGTCGATCCGCGCGGCCAGCGCCTGGATGTCCTCGCGGTCGAACGGGGTGACGAACGTGCTGTTCAGCTCGACCATGATGGTGTGCGTCAGGTCGTCGCCGGCGTGTTCGACCTCGTGCAGCCGGGCCGCGATCGCCTCCCGCTCCCCAGGCGGCACCTCGGTGAGGTCGCGCAGCAGCGCGGTGGCGGTGACGAGGTTCGCCGCCGCGTCCGCGAGCAGCTGGAAGAACTGGCTTCCGCGAGGTTTTATGCGCATCGGAAGATCAGTTACCCCGAATGCCCCGCGGTTACACCGGCGCGGTGTGCCGGATGCCCGCATCGGGTACCCAGCGGGCAACCAGGGAGGAAGGAGGGGCAGATACGTCCGGTCTGGCAGGGTTCGCTGTCGTTCGGCCTGGTGAACGTCCCGGTGCGGATGTACAAGGCGGTCGAGGACCACGCGGTGCACTTCACGCAGTTCCAGCGCGGGACCCGGGACCGCATCCGCTACCGGCGGGTCAACGAGCGGACCGGCGACGAGGTGGCCTACGACGACATCGTGCGCGGCCGGGAGGTCGACGACGACGAGTACGTGCTGGTCGAGCCGGAGGAACTGGACGAGATCGCGCCGGGCCGGTCGCGCTCGCTCGAGGTGGAGAGCTTCGTGGACCTCGCCGAGGTCGACCCGGTGTACTTCGACCGCGCCTACTGGCTCGCGCCCGCCAAGGAAGAGGCACAGCGCCCGTACGTGCTGCTGCTCGACGCGCTCGCCCGCCGGGACAAGGCCGCCGTCGCGAAGTTCGTCTTCCACGGCCGCGAACACCTCGCGCTCGCCCGCGCGGGCGACGGCGTGATCGTGCTCAACACGCTGCATTACGCCGCCGAGATGCGCAGCGCGGACGACGTGCCGCAGCTGCCCGCCAAGGCCAAGACCAATCAGAAGGAGCTGGACCTCGCGGTCAAGCTGATCGACGCGATGTCCGGGCCGTGGCAGCCCGAGGAGTTCCACGACACCTACCGCGAGCGGGTGGAGGAGCTGATCGAGGCGAAGAAGGCCGGGAACACCGTGACGCCCGCCGCCGAGCCGGAGCAGCCGACGAAGGTGGTCGACCTGATGGAGGCGCTGGCCAAGAGCGTGCGCGGCAGCCGTCGGCCGCGTACTCCGGATCTGTCGGAGCTGTCCAAGACGGAGCTGCAGAAGCTGGCGAAGGAGCGCGACGTCAAGGGGCGCTCGAAGATGTCGCGCGCTGATTTGGAGGCTGCGCTGAAGGCGTCGTAGGGGTCAGTGCAACGCCCGCGCCAGCTGCGGAATTCGCCCGCCAGCAAGCAGCACGTCGACCTGGCGCGGCGACAGCTGATGCCTCGCCTGGTACTCCTCGCCCCGCGTCTGATTCCGCACGGTGAACTCCGCCGTCTCCGCCAGCCGATGCAGCCCGGACACGCACAGCACGTCGTCTCGCTGGATCTTCTCGCCGTCCTCCGGCTCGGCGAATTCCAGCGGCAGCACCCCGAAGTTGACCAGGTTCTGCCAGTGAATCCGCGCGAACGACCGAGCCAAAACCACGCGCAGGCCCAGGTACCGGGCGGTGATCGCGGCGTGCTCCCGCGACGAGCCCTGTCCGTAGTTCTCCCCCGCCACCACGAAATGCTCCGGGCTGTCGGCCGCGCGCTTCGGGTAGTCCTCGTCAATCCGGGTGAACGTGAACTCGGACAGCTTGGGGATGTTCGAGCGGTACGGCAGCGCGCGTGCGCCAGCGGGCGAGATCTCGTCGGTCGACACGTCGTCTCCGGCCTTCAGCAGGACCGGGCCCTCGATCTCGTCCGGCAGCGGCTCAAAGTCCGGCAGCCCGGCGACGTTCGGCCCCTTCACCAGCTCCTCCCGCAGTGCCTCGGCCTCGGGCAGCGGGGCGGTGAAGACGCGCGGGTCAGCGGCCGAACGGGCTGGTCCGGAGACCCGCGGGTGGGCGAGGTGGTGGACAGTGGCGTAGTCGCGCGGATCGGTCAGCACGCCGGTCAGCGCCGACACCGCGGCGGTTTCCGGCGAGCACAGCCAGACCGAATCGTCCGAGGCGCCGGACCGGCCGGGGAAGTTCCGCGGGAACGTGCGCAGCGAGTTCGTGCCGGGCGCGGGCGCCTGGCCCATCCCGATGCAGCCGAGGCAGCCCGCCTGGTGCACCCGGGCCCCGGCCGCGACGAGGTCGGTGAGGTGCCCGCTGCGGGCCAGTTCGACGAGGATCTGCCGCGAGGTCGGGTTGACGTCGAAGCTGACCGAATCGGCCGTCTGCCTGCCCCGGACGGTGGCCGCGGCGACGGCGAAGTCCCGGAACCCGGGGTTGGCCGACGAACCGATCACCACCTGCCCCACCGGAGTCCCCGACACCTCCCGCACCGGAACCACGTTGCCGGGCGAAGACGGCTTGGCCACCAGCGGCTCCACAGTGGACAGATCGATCTCGTCCTCGATGTCGTAGGAAGCGTCACGTCCGGCGCGCAGGTCCTGGAAGTCGTGTTCGCGACCCTCCGCCCGCAGGAACGCGCGGATCGCCTCGTCGGCCGGGAACACCGTCGCGGTCGCGCCCAGCTCGGCGCCCATGTTCGCGATCACGTGCCGGTCCATCGCGCTCAGGCAGGCCAGCCCCGGCCCGTGGTACTCGATGATCCGGTGCCGCCCGCCGCTCACGCCGTGCCGCCGGAGCATCTCCAGCACGATGTCCTTAGCGGACACCCACGGCGGCAGCTCGTTGTCCAGCCGGACGCCCCAGATCTCCGGCATCCGCAGGTAGAGCGGCTCCCCGGCGATGGCCAGCGCCACCTCGAGGCCGCCGACACCCACCGCGAGCATGCCCAGCGCACCGGCCGCGCAGGTGTGCGAATCGGACCCGGCGAGGCTCTTGCCGGGGACGCCGAACCGCTCCATGTGCGTCGGATGCGAAACCCCGTTGCCCGCTTTGGAGAACCACAGCCCGAACCGGCGGCAGGCCGAGCGCAGGTAAGCGTGGTCCTCGGCGTTCTTCTCGTCCGCCTGCAGCAGGTTGTGATCGACGTACTGGACGCTCAGCCCGGTCCGCGCGCGGTCGAGCCCGAGCGCCTCGAGCTCCTGCATCACGAGCGTGCCCGTGGCGTCCTGAGTCAGCGTTTGATCGACCCGCAGGCCGATCTCGGTCCCGGGTTCGAGCCGGCCGGCGACCAGGTGCTCGGCCAGCAGCCGCCCGGCGAGAGTCTGTTCGCGTCCCACCCTCGGGCGAGTACCCGTTTCCGGCGCGGCGAACCGCGATGTTTCCGCTTCGCGGGCGCGGGCAATCCGGGGATCAAGAACGGCGGAAGGAGACTGGGATGCCGCAGCAGGCTTGGAGTTCGAAACGCGAACGGCAGTACCAGCACATCGAGGAGTCGCAAGAGGAGCGCGGCGCGAGCGAGAAGCGCGCCAAGGAGATCGCCGCCCGCACGGTGAACAAGAACCGGGCGCAGTCGGGCGAATCGGACCGCGCGAGCAAGACCTCGGTGCGCGACAAATCGCCGCAGCAGCGCGGCGGGCACCGCTCCGGCAAGCGGCTCGGGCCCGGCGGCCCGACGCGCGACCAGCTCTACAACGAGGCGAAGCAGCGCAATATCCACGGCCGGTCCACGATGACGAAGAAGGAACTGGCGAAGGCGCTGGGCCGGGGCTGACTCCACCGCGATGAACCAGCGCCCGATCCTCGGCGACCTGCACACCTCGGCGTTGGTATCGCGGGAAGAGACGATCGAGTGGCTTGTGCCTGCCGCGGTTCGACTCCCCCGCGTGCTTCGCCGCGCTGCTGCACGAAGAGCGCGCGGGGTGTGGGAGCTCGCGGACGGCGGACCGGCGACCCGCCGCGGTTACGTCGGCGATTCCCTCGTCCTGGCCAGCGAATGGGAGTCGGCCGAGGGTGCCGTCCGCGTGCTCGACTTCACGCCGCCGCGCGACGGGCGGCGGATGTCATCCGAATCGTGGAAGGCTCCGCGGCCGGGTCTGGACTTGTCTGCGGCGGCCTCGACCTCAGCGGCGGCCGGGTCGCCCCGTCGATGTCCACTGCCGGACACGGGCTGCGCCTGCACGCCGACGCCGCCGCCGAGTACGCGGTCGAGGAGGGCCGATGAGCACCGCCGAACCGCTCGCCACCGGATTCCCTCAAGGAGCCCTTCACGGACCGGACCGCAGCTATCCGCCCGGGACCGTCTCGCCGCCCAGAGCGGCCAGCACCTCACCGCTGTAGTACGACGACAGCCGGTTCGACGCGAGGAACACGTACGACGGCGCGAGATCGTCCGGATGCGCCGCCCGCTGGAACGGTGCCTGCAGACCGAACTTCTCCACCTTCTCCGGCGGGAACGTCGACGGGATCAGCGGTGTCCACACCGGACCCGGCGCGACGCAGTTCACCCGGATACCCCGGTCGGCCAGCGCCTGCGCCATCGCGTACGTCCAGGAGTGGATCGCGCCCTTCGTCGCCGAGTAGTCGATGAGGGTTTTGTTGCCGCGCAAGCCGTTCACCGAACCGGTGTTGATGATGACGTCGCCGTCGCCGAGATGCGGCAACGCGGCGGCGGTCACCCGGAAGTAGCTGTGCAGATTCACGTCGAACGTGTGCATCCATTGCTCTTCGGTCAGGTCCTCGGGACTTTCGACCGGCCATTGCGTCGCCGCGTTGTTGACCAGGATGTCCAGACCGTCCAATTCGGACAGCGTGTGCTCGACGATGTCCCGGCACTGGCTCGCCTCGGCGAGATCACCGGGCAGCAGCAAGCATTCCCGCCCTTCGGCGCGCACCCGATCGGCCGTGTACTCGGCGTCTTCGTGCTCGTTGAGGTACGAGATCGCGACGTCCGCGCCTTCTTTCGCGAAGGCGATCGCGACCGCGCGGCCGATGCCGGAGTCGCCGCCGGTGATCAGCGCGCGTTGTCCGGCGAGCAGGCCGCGGCCCTCGTAGTCGGTCATCGAATCGCGCGGCTGCGGGTCCATTTCCGCGGTAGTGCCCGGCGGGTCCTGCTGCTGCGGCGGTCGGATGCGTTCTGCCATGCGGGAGTCCTCCCCGGAAGGTCGGTGCCGTCGCGGTCCGGCTACCCGCTCCGGAGCACTTCAATCACACGAACGGCCGCGCAACCGTTCCCCTGCGACGGTTGCGCGGCCCCTCGCCCCCTGGCCCGCTCCGCGGATGCGCGGCGGTTACCCCGCTCCGCGACCAGCAAACCCGGGGCGATCGGTAATCGTGCGACATCGCCTCGGCCAGCACGCCGGTCTCCGGATCGGGCATGGCGCGGGCGACGTCCGCCTGCCCTGAACCGTACGCTCCGCAAGGCGTACGCCAAGCTGGAATCGGCCCGTTTCGCCGTCCCCAGGCCGGGTACGCCTCGAGCAGGAAGGAGGAAGAACCGTGCTGGAGGAAATGAACCGGACTCCCTCGCGGGAGAAGTCCACCGCGGACCTCGCGGCCGATCTGACCACTTCCCTCAAACGCCTGCTCCAAGACGAATTCCGCCTGGCGCTGGCCGAACTGCAGACGAAGGGCAGGCGCTTCGGCATCGGGGCCGGCCTCGTCGGGTTCGCCGGGATCCTGGCGCTCTTCGGCGGCGCGACGCTGATCGCCGCGGCGGTGCTCGGCCTCGCGCTCGTGCTGCCCGGCTGGCTCGCCGCGGTGCTCGTCGGGGCCGCGCTGCTGCTGGTCGCGGGGCTCGCCGCGCTGGTCGGCGGCAAGGAGGCGAGCCGCGCTGGCGGGCCGGTGCCGGAGGAATCCGTGGACAGGGTGCGCGAGGACGTCGAGACGATGAAGCAGGTGCGGTCATGACGGAACGCAAGGTGGAAGAGGCCCGTGCGGACCGGGACGTCACCCGCGAGGAACTGGCCGAAACGCTGGACGCGCTGGGGCACAAGCTGGACGTCCGGACGCGCGCCGGCGAAAAGGTCGACGAGACGATCGACCGGGCGGCCGAACAGGTGGAGAAGACCGTCTCGGCCCCGGCCGCGGAGAAGGTCCGCGCCGGTGCGGAGGCCGTCCGGAACAACCCGCTCCCGCTGTTCGCGGCGGCCTTCGGCGGCGTGTTCGTGCTGCGGTTCCTGATCCGCCGCCGGCACGCGCACCGGAAGCAGGGCGGCGCATGCTGACCGACCGGGAACAGCGTGCCCTGAACGAAATCGAGCGCGATTTGCGCGTGACGGATCCGCGGCTCGGCGCGAAGCTGGACCGCGGATCCGGCCGTCTCCACCCGCACCGCCGCCGCTCCGCGCTGGAGATCCTGGCGACGATCACCAGCGTCGTGCTGATCGCGACCGGCGCGTTCGACTCGCGGCCGGGCATGATCGTGGCGGGGGTCGTCGGCCTCGCGGTGCTCCTGGGCGGGCCGTTCGCGGTGCGGCACTGGAAAGCCGGCTCTCGCACCGACCCGCCGGGCGTTCGCTAGATCACTGTCAGGAAACCGTCAACGACCGCCCCGCGAGCGCGTCCCGGGGGCCAGCCTGACCGGGTGACCGCAACTCTGTCCCGCCCGGAAACGCCGCGAACCGCCGACCGGCACCGGCTTTCCGTCGTCGGCGGCCTCGCCGCGCTGTCCCTCGACGCGATGGCGTCGGTCGCCTACGGGCCCGAGGCGATCGTGCTCGTCCTGGCCGTGGCCGGCGGAACGGGACTCGGCTTCACGCTGCCCGTCACGCTCGCGATCGCCGTCCTGCTCGCCGTGCTGACCCTCTCGTATCGGCAGGTCATCGCCGCGTTCCCGGACGGCGGCGGGGCCTACGGCGTCAGCCGCACCCACCTCGGCCGCCGCGCTTCGCTGGTCGCAGCGGCGTCGCTGATCGTCGACTACGTGCTGAACGTCGCGGTGTCCGTCGCCGCCGGGGTCGCCGCGCTGACGTCGGCGTTTCCCGAGTTGCTGCCGTACAAGCTGTGGCTCTGTCTCGGCGTGCTCGTGCTGATCACCGGCATCAACCTCCGCGGCATCGCCGAGAGCGCGCGGGCGTTCATCGTGCCGACCGCGGTGTTCGTCGGCTCGATCCTCACGGTCGTCGTAGTCGGTCTCTTCCGCAGCACTCCGGCCGCGAGCGTCGCCAGCGGGCACCTCCCTAGCCTTCAGACGGTCGGAATCCTGTTGCTGCTCAAGGCTTTCGCCAACGGCTGTGCCGCGCTGACCGGCGTCGAGGCGATCGCCAACGCGGTCCCGTCCTTCCGCAAACCACGCGTGCGCCGGGCGCAGCGAGCGGAGGTCGCACTCGGCGGGCTGCTCGCGGTGATGCTGCTCGGGATCGCCGTGCTGATCGGGAAGTTCTCAATCCACCCGGTCGACGGCGTGACCGTGCTGTCGCAGGTGACCGCCGCGTCGCTTGGGAACGGTTTCGGTTACTACGTAGTGCAATTCTCCACCGTGGTCCTGCTGGCACTGGCCGCGAACACTTCTTTCGGCGGGCTCCCGGTGCTGGCGCAGCTACTCGCGAAACACAACAACCTGCCGCACGTTTTCGCCTTGCGCGCCGAGCGCCAGGTATACCGCTACGGCGTCGGTTTCCTCGCCATCGCTTCGGCTTTGCTGCTGATTCTCGCGAATGGCGACATGAACACCCTGGTACCGCTGTTCGCGATCGGCGTGTTCGTCGGTTTCACGCTTTCGCAGATCGGAATGGTGCGGCATTGGTTCGGCGCCCGCCCGCGCGGCTGGCGGGGAAAGGCCGCGCTCAACGGTTTCGGCGCGCTGCTCACCGGACTCGCCGCGATCGTCGTCACCGCGACGAAGTTCGGCGAAGGCGGCTGGCTGATCGTGGTCGCGCTGCCGGTGCTCGTGCTGCTGATGGAATGGGTCCACCGCAATTACCGCCGCATCGGCGACCGTCTCGAACTCGGGCGCATCCCTCCCCCGCCGCGGCCCAACCGGTCGCTGGTGGTCGTCCCAGTCCACACGGTGTCCCGGCTGACCCGCGACGCGCTCGCCGCCGCGCTGTCGCTCGGCGAGCACGTCGAGGCCGTGTACGTGACACATCCCGAGGAGGAGGAGTCCGCGCGCGAGTTCGTCGAAGCGTGGGACCGCTGGCATCCGGACGTCACGCTGGTCCAGCTGCACGACGAACGCCGCCGCCTCGGCGAGCCGATCGCGGAACACCTCCGCCGGTACGCCGGATGCCACGTTTTCGTCCTGGTCGCCGAGGTCGAGCCGGAGCATTGCTGGCAGCGAGTCCTGCAGAACCGCCGCGGCGCGGTGCTGGCCCGGGTGCTGCGCCGCCGCTCGGAGGCAGTCGTCTGCCGGATGCGGTTCCGGGTCAAGGCCTAGCCCATTTCGTCCCGTTTTCCGGAATGCCCGTTTTCCCGGACCCGGCGGCGCGTTGCCCGATAGTACTTTCGGCCGATGTCCGCAGGGCGAAAACCCGCCGAAAGGCGTGGGCCATCCCGGGGGACTTTCCCTCGCCCCGGTTCCGGCGCCCAAGATCGTCTTAGGGTTGGGCGTATTCGTGATCTTGGAACCGGAATGAGGGGCCCATGCGGAAACGGACCAGAATTCTCGGCAGAACGCTCGCGGCGGCAGGCACCCTCGCGGCGCTGACGGTCGCCACGGCCGTCCCGGCGATCGCGGCGCCGCAGGCGAAAGCGGCCGAGCCGACCTCGGTCGAGCAGGACATCGCGCAGCTGTACCAGGACGTCGAAGACCTCTACAACGGGCTGCCCGCGAACGCGCTGCGCGGCGTCGACCCGCTGTTCGACTCGCCGGTGAAGCGGCCGGGCCAGCAGGCGCACGCCGCGCAGGGCCCGATCCCGGGCTGCACCGAGGGATCGCTGCTGACGTATGCGAACAAGCTCGCTTCCACGCTGACCCCGACCGAGGGCCAGGCGCTCAGCGCGCTGAGCGCGATCAGCCAGCTCTACACGCAGGCCGTCGCCAGCGACAAGACCCCGCAGGTCTTCGGCACCGACGGCCAGTACACGCCGCGCGCGGGCTCGACGATCGACAAGCTGCGCGGGTTCTGGGACATCGAGAGCTGGAACATCCAGCTGGTCGCTTGGAAGGGCACCGACCTGGGCAGCCAGGACCGCACGACGCAGACGTTCAAGCTCGGCCTCGACCCGAAGCGGGCCGCCGCGGCGGGCGCGCTCGCGACCAAGGTGCTCTACGAGGTCCCGGCCCTGCAGGGCGGCCGCAACCCGCTGCTGACCCTGAACGCGTTCTCCGCCCCGGCCGACAGCCTCGGCGGCAAGCGCGTCATGCTCGGCGACGGCCTGCTCGACGTGGTCAACCACCTCGGCTTCGACGACGTGTCGGTGGAAGCGGTCGTCGGCCACGAGTACGGCCACCAGGTCGACTTCGCGCACAACAACTACCCGCGCAACGAATCCTCCGAAATGGGCCCGGACGCGTACGGCGGCTACTTCGTCGCGCACGCCAAGGGCGAGGCGTGGAACGCCCGCGCCCAGCAGGAGGTCAGCTACCTCGACGCCTCCATCGGCGACTGCTTCCACAGCCACGGCACCCCCGACCAGCGCAAGGCCGCCGGCGCGTGGGGCGAGAAGCAGGCCGTGAGCCAGAACAACCCGAACCGGATCATCCCGTCCGCGACGATGATCGAAAAGTTCCAGAAGGAATACCCGAAGCTGATGCCGCCCGCCACGGCGGCACTGGCCTCGGCGCACTGATTCTCTTGAGGTGAAGGCCCCGTCTCCGTTTCTGGGAGACGGGGCCTTTCACGTGCTCAGGTGGCGATGGTGGCCAACGGGTCCAGGCCATAGGTGCGGGCGTAGCCGTTCTCGGTGCCGACGAGCAGGTCGACGACCTCGAAATACCGGTCCCAGAAAGGAGTTTCCCGCAACGCGTCGATCAACAGCTGGTAGGCGTCGTGGTCGTCGGCCTCCCAGACCCAGACGTCGGTGACGCGCGCGGAGTAGAACTCGGTGTCGTAGAAGCGCGACCGGACGCCCGTGGTTTTCGCCTCGATCGCCGGGACGACCTGGGTGGCGAAGGCTTCGGCCCGTTCCTGCGGGGTCAGAGCGAGCCATTCCGGCGTGGTCTTGACGAGCAGGAAGGCGGTGACCGGTGTTTCCATTGCTGTTCCTTGGAGGTCAGGCTTCGAAGGCAGGCTTGAGGATTTCGGCGCACCACTGTTCGAAAGTGGTCGGAGACGCGGTTTCCGCAGTGCGCGTGACACCGGCGTCGAGGCCGTTGTCCTTGGCGTGCTTCATATCCGCGATGCCGTGGACGAAGGTTTCGTTCAGCCCGTAGCCGATGAGCGTGCCGCGCAGGTCGTCCAGGGACTCGCGCTCGTAGCGGACCGGACGGCCCAGCTGCTCGGTCATGATCCGGGCGACATCGTTGGGGGACAAGTCTTCCGGCCCCAGAACCGGGACGTCGGCGAACCCGGTCCAGGACCGGTCCCGCAACAGCCGAGCGGCGACCGCGGCGATGTCCGCGACGGCGACGAGCGGAGCCTTGCGATCCGGGTCCAGTACGTCGGCGTAGACGCCCTTCTCCCGGATCGAGTCGACCTCCTCCAGCAGATTCTCGAAGAAGGACGGGTTGGCGAGCGCCCGATACGCGACCCCGGTCCCCGCGATGAGCTCGTCCGTCGCGAGCGACGCGGTGACGAGCCCCGCCTGATCGGCGACCGCCGTGCCGCGCCCGAGCGCCGAAACCCCGACGACATGCCCGACCCCGTGCGCGGCGAACGCCTTCGCCGCCGGGCCGGTAAAGCCGCTCCACCCGTCCGCCGGAGTCCGCGACGAATCCGGCGGGACGACCCAGAAGACGGCGTCCGCACCCGCGAAAGCCCGGTCGACCACGTCAGCGTCGCCGTGCGAACCGACGACGACCTCGACCCGTTCGCGCACCGAGTCCGGCAGCCGCGCGGGATCGCGGACGATCACCCGCAGGTCCTCGCCCGCGTCGAACAGCAGGCTCAGCACGCGGCTGCCGATGTTTCCGGTAGGGGCAGTGATGACGATCATGAAAACCTCGTGAATTAGGACCGATGAGTACGCCCTCGATCTTGCTGAGCACGGCCGTCATGCCACAATGGGAACTTCGGCACGCAATCCTTGCCTGAACTGGAATGACCCTGGTGAACAGCCTGAACCCGGCGATCGACGCCAACCTCGCCGTCGCTTTGGACGCCTTGCTGACCGAGCAGAGCGTCACCCGCGCCGCCGCGCGCCTGCACACCTCGCCGGCCGCGATGAGCCGCACGCTCGCCCGGTTGCGGCGCATCCTGCAAGACCCGCTGCTGGTCCGGGCCGGGCAAACCATGGTCCCCACTCCGCGCGCCCAGTCCCTGCGCGAGGAGGCCGCCGCCGTGGTGCACAGCCTGGGCGCGCTGCTCAGCCCCGGCACCGTCGTCGACCCCGCGACCCTGCGCTCCACCTTCACGATCCAAGCCGCCGACCTCGTCGGCGCGGCTCTGGCTGTCGGCCTCCTTCGGCTCACGCGAGAGGAAGCCCCCGGCATCTCCCTGCGAGTTCGAGCCGAGGAATGGGAAGCCGGTTCGGCCCTCCGAGACGGACGGCTCGACCTCGAAGTCGGCTCCATCGACCACGTCGACCCCGAAACGCAAGTAGAAGAACTGCTCACCCTGCGCATGGTCGCCGCCGTCCGCCCCGGCCACCCCCTCGCTTCGGCCCCCTTGACCCCGACCCGGCTCGCTGCCGCCGACCACGTCGCGGTCAGCCGCCGCGGCCGGTTCACCGGCCCCCTCGACGCCGCGCTGGCCGAGCACGACCTCCGCCGCCGCGTCGTGATCGCCCTGCCGAGCCACCTGGCCGCGATGACGCTCGCCGCACGCAGCGACGTCGTCTGCCTGATCCCCGCGGCACTCCCCGGCGAACCCCCGTCGCCGCTCACCGCCGACGCCACCGCACTCGGCCTGCGACTTCTCGACATCCCAGTTCCGTTGCCCCCCTTGACGATCGGCATGGCGTGGCACCCGCGCCAATCCGCCGACGGGGCACACCGCTGGCTCCGCGACGCGGTACGGCGGACGCTTCGCGCGCCTTGCTAGCCCAAGTCCGTGAGGGATTCTGATTCCCCCACGGCTGTTGTCTCGGCTCGCGCTGCGGGTGCGGGACGTCTGTGCTGTTTCGACTGATCTGAGGGACGTCTTCCTTCAGACCTGACGCTTGCCCCGGTGTGCGGACCTGCCGTTGCCCGGCAGTTCGTCCACTGTGCTCATCCGCTCAGTCCCCGCCGCACCGATGCGGCGGTTAATGCCCTTCACTTTTTCTATTGACCTTCACCGACACTGAGCTATAGGGTTTCACCACAGTTAATGGCATTAACACCACTCGGCAAGAGGAGCAGACCCATGCGCAGCACCGACCCGACCCCCTCGCGAACCCTTCGCCGCCGCAGCCTGCGGACTGCCTTGCTCACAGTCCCGCTGACCGCCGCCATCCTCGGAGCCGCACCTGCTCAAGCCGCCACCCCTGGCCCCGCTTCGCTGACCTGCCAAGGCAAAGGCGTTGACCAAGGCGCGAAAGCCCGTCACCGGGCCGAAATCCTCATCCACGCGCCGCTGCACACGATCTGGGACCTGCAGACCGACGTGGAAGCCTGGACGTCCTGGCAGAAACCCGCCGCCCCGATGACCGTGCGGCGTCTGGATCCTGGCCCGCTGCGCAAGCATTCGCGGTTCCAGGCGACCGTCGACGTGCCCACGACTCCCCCGAGCACAGTGGTCATCAGCTCCACCGTCCAGCAACTCCAGCGCGGCAAGTGCCTCCGCTGGACCGGTCCCGCCGACAGCGCCGGGTACCACATCGACGGCGTCCACGTCTGGACCTTCGCCCCCGTCCGCGGCGGCATCCTCGTCCGCACCGAGGAAAGCCACTCCGGCGCCCAAGCCGACCCGTCCTCCGACATGGGCCTCGAAACCTGGCTCGCCGACCTCAAAACCGCCGCCGAAACCAGCACCTGCGACGGGCCACGCCAGCACTGAGCCGCCGTGGGCGCACGGCTCGAGACCGCGGCCCGGCGTCCGACCGGCCTGGCGGCGGGCTGGGCAGACACCACCGACCGGCGGCCCGCCCGCAGCGCCACCGCCGGTCGGCACAGTCCCGAGCAGAACGCCCTCCGCCTGATCCACACCCAGACGACGACCAAGTCGCCCCAGCAGCTCACACCGCACCCGGGCAACGGCCAACTCATCCCAGCGGATCACTCCGCATCCAAACCACAATCAAGCCACCCCAGCAGCCCACACCGCAGCCAGACGACAGCCAACTCACCCCAGCGGATCACTCCCGCACCCAAGCCACAACCAAGCCACCCCAGCGGGTCACTCCGCATCCAGGCGATAGCCAAACAACCCCAGCAGCCCACACCGCAGCCAGACGACAACCAAGCCACCCGCCAGATCACTCCGCGTCCAGCACCGACCGCAACGTCCGCAGCAGCGGCGCGGCCTCGGCGCCGAACATCTCCGCGTCCACCCGCTCCACCGCGGTCACCGCCTGGCCTGCCAGGTCGCGGCCCTTTTCGGTCAGCCGCACCAGTTTCGCGCGCGTGTCGCCGGAGTCGACCGTCCGCGTCACCAGTCCGGCCGTCTCCAGCCGGGCGATCACCTGGGACGTCATCTTGATGTCGGTGCCCGCCCGCGCGGCCAGTTCCTGCTGCCGCGGCGGCGCGCCGTGCGTTTCCATCCACCAGCAGCACGCGAGCAGCACGAACTGGACGTGCGTGAGACCCAGCGGTTCGAGCGTCTGCCGGATCCGCCGCTGCCACGCCAAAGTCACGTGCCACAGCAGGAAACCCGGACTGTCCCCCGGGCCCGCGAACCGCGTCATCGCGCGGACCGCTCCGCGCTCGCCAGCAAATCGCTCATGGCGACCGGGAAGTCCTCGCTGATCTGCGGCCCGAGTTCCGGCCCCGCCTCCCCCTCGATCTCCAGGCGATGCGTGACGCGCGTGCCGCCGTCCGCGAGCGGGGCCAGCGTGTGCCGGAACCGCAGCACGACCTCGCCGAAGCGCGTTTCGTCCTCGTAGACCTTGTTCTCGGTCAACTCCGTGATGCGCGAACGGAACGTGTCCTGCCCCTGCGGGGTGACCGACAGCTCGGTCCCCTTCTCGAACGGTCCGTGCAGTTCGAACCGGTCGCTGCGCTCGCTCAGCGGCGTTCCGCTGTGCAGGACCCGCAACGCCGCCCACACCGCGTCCGGGCTCGCCGAGGTTTCCGCGCTGTAGTCAGTGGTCCACATGAGCTGTCCTCCCAGTTAGTCTGCGCAGAGATTATCTGCGCGCAGACTAACTGGCAAGCCCGGCACCAGGCCGGACAACGCATCACTCCGGCCAAGCGCTCCCCTTGATCATCTCCACGAAGTCCGTCCGCTCGAACCCCGGATCGAAATAGGCGAGCACGTCGTCGTTCATGGTGCCGAACGTCGTCTCCGGACGGTCGGCCATCCCGTCCCGGAACGCGCGCAGGATGCGGTTCTTGAAGTCCGGCCGAGGATGCGCCGCGACGACCTCCGCGCGATGGTCGCCGTCGATCTCGGCCAGGCCGAGGCCGAGCACGTCGGTTTCCACGCCCAGCGTCACCACCGCCACCTCCGGGGCCAACCGCAGCGGGACTTCCGGCGTCGTGTGCAGGGCGATCGCGAGCCAGACGTTCCGGGCGTCTTCCTCCGAACGGCCGTGGTCGAGGAGGAACATCCGGGCGGCCTCGGCGCCGTCGAGTTCGAAGCGGCGGTCGGAGGTCGCGTACCCGTCGGTGAGCCCCAGGTCGTGGAACAGCCCGCCGACGTACGCGAGTCCCGGATCCACCGTCAGCCCGCGCGCCGCAGCTTTCAGCGAACCCCACAGGAACACGCGCCGCGAATGGTGGAACAACGTCTCGTCGGCGACGTCGCGCACCAGCGCCGTCGCCTCGCGCACCAGCGCGGTATCCGGAATCTCGATCCCGGCGATCACTTCGGGCACCACAGACCTCCTCGGGAAATGGGGCTTAGCCCGAGTCTCGCCCGGCGAAGTCCGCGTTCCCACTGCGAAAACCGACCACGTGCCCACAGATCCGGACAGGGGTCAGGAGACCGTGGTCTCGAAGCGGGCACGGTACTGGCTCGGCGAAATCCCCAGGCGCGCCACGAAGACGCGCCGCATCGTCTCGGAGCTGCCGAATCCGGAGGCACGGGCGGTTTCCGCGACCCCGTGCCCCGCGCCGAGGAGGGATTTCGCGTGGTCCAGCCGCACTTGCTCGACATACTTCGCCGGCGTCGTGTCCAGTTCGCTCGCGAACAGCCGCGCGAGATGCCGGGCGCTGACGCCTGCCCGCGATGCCATCGCGGACGCGCTGTGGTCGAGCGCGGGCTGCGCCGAAACCAGGTCGGTCACCTCACGCAACGTCGGCGTGCTCGGCCGCGGCATCCGCAACGGCGCGGAGAACTGCGACTGGCCGCCCGGCCGTTGCATGAACATCACGAGACCGCGCGCGACGGTGCGCGCGAGATCGGGGCCGTGGTCCTGTTCGACCAGAGCGAGCGCCAGGTCGATGCCCGCGGACACTCCCGCCGAGGTGAAAATATCGCCGTCCCGCACGAAAAGCGCGTCGGGAAGCACTTCGACGTCCGGGTGCGCGCGAGCGAGCCGGGCCGCGTGCCGCCAATGCGTGGTGGCGCGCCGTCCGGACAGCACACCCGCCGCGGCCAGCGCGAAGGAACCGGTGCAGATCGACACCAGCGACCAGCACGCGGCGCGATCTCCCGGATCGCGGCGACCAGATCGGCCGGCACGCCGTGCTCCACCAGCCCGTCCCCGCCGGCCACCACAACGACATCCGGATCCGGCGTCTCGGCGACCGGCCCGTCCACCGGCAGCCGGACGCCCACCGACGTCGCCACCGGCGCTCCGGACGGCGACCGGTAGCTGATCGAGTACCCGGCCCCGGCCAGATTCGCCTCGGCGAACACCTCGGCGGGCCCGGTCACGTCGAGCATCTTCACGCCGTCGAACACGACGAAAACCACGCTCGCGCCCATGATCCGACCTCCGCGGCCCAGCATGGCAGACCGTCAGGCGGACGCGAACCGGAGCACCGCCGCGTCGTACTGGGCGCGAGCGAACCGGAACGGCCCGAACCCGCGGTAATCCCGCTCCGGACGACGCGGCTGCCCGAAAGAATCCCAGACGACATCGTCCTCGGTCACGGTAATGCGCGCCAGCAGCGGCCAGCAGCCCTCGCTCCCGCACGAACAGGCAAGGAGCAGGCTTTTGCCCTCCTCCGCGGCGAGGCCGTGGAAGTGATCGGTCTTCGTGCCGCGGAAGCAGTCCTGGGGCAGACCGCCGTAAGCATCCCCGGCCGGGGACATGCCTTCGGCGAGTTCGAACCGGTCGATCAGTTCGGTCAGCGCGACGTCGTCGACGTACGGCACCGCGACCGGACCGCCCAGTTCGCCGGGCGGATGGAACTCGAAACGAAGCGTGGCCACCGCCCGGATTATCCCCGCACCTCACGCCGGGGTTTCGTCGACCTCCCTGCGCTCAGCCAAGATCTCGGTCACCCGCTCGCTGGGCAGCGCGCTCCGCAGCGCCAGCGCCATCACGATCGCGGTCAGCACCAGCGACGCCACCGCGCCCAGCGAAAAGTCCAGGACGCCGAGGTTCCCGGCATGGCTGGACGCCTCCGGATACGTGCCGAGGTAGCTGATCACCGCGAGCCCGGCGAACCACACCAGCACCCACCAGCCGTGCCGGAAGTCCGTGCGCGGGGTGCGCTTCGAGAAAGTCTGGTTCGCCGCCAGCAAGAGGTACCCGAACACGATCACCACGAACAGCTTCCAGTTCGTGTCCCAGCCGGTCCAGTAGATGATCAGGTTGGTGGAGAACAGCGCCAGGAACGCGACGGTCCCGGTCGTGCCGCGGCCGAGCCGGAACGGGCGGTCGTGGCCGGGCAGTTGCTTGCGCATCGCGAGCAGCACCAGCGGCCCGGAGCCGAACGACAGCACCGTGCTGTTCGTGACGAACGAAACCAGCTGGCTCCACCCGGGGAACGGCAGGAAGAAGAAGCAGCCGACGGCGAACGCCAGGATCAGGCTGACCCACGGCACGCCCGCGGAGTTCACCTTCGACAGCCCGGACGGCGCGTTCCCGTTGCGCCCCATGGCATACGAGATGCGCGCGGTGACGCCGGTGTAGATCAGCCCGGTGTCGCCGGGCGAGATGATCGCGTCAGCGTACAGCAGCGCGGCGAGCCAGCCGATGCCGAGCACGGTCGAGATCGCGGCGAGCGGGCCGAACGTGGCCAGCACGTCGCCGCCCGCGGTGAAGTTCGCGCCGACGTGTTCCCAGCCCTGTTTGGCGATCGCGTCCGACGGGACCGCGCCGATGAACGCGATCTGCAGCAGCACGTACAGGATCCCGGTGAGCACCACCGAACCGATGAGCGTCAGCGGCACGTTGCGTTTCGGGTTGGCCGTCTCCCCCGCCAGCTCGACGCCTTGCCGGAACCCGAAGAACGAGAACGCGATCCCGGCGCTCGCGACCGCGGAGAAGATCCCGTGCGTCCCGTACGGGGCGAACCCGCCGAATCCCGCGAAATGATCCGTGTGGAAAGCGGTCGCCAGGAACACGACGATCACCAGCGCGATGACCGCGAGTTTCCACCACACGAGCACATTGTTGATCCGGGAGAACCAGCGCACGCCGAAGAAATTCACCAGCACGAAGAACGCCAGCAGCGCGACCGAGATCCCGGTGCCCGCCGGGGTGAGCACGGCGTTGCGGTCCGCGTCGAGCCTTTCCAGCCAGGGCACGTAGTTCGTGGCGTACTGGACGACCGCGAGCACCTCGATCGGCGAGACCGCGGCCGCCGCGATCCAGGTGACCCAGCCCATCGAGAAGCTCGCGAACGATCCGAACGAATAGTGCGGGTACCGCGCGACGCCGCCCGAATGCGGGAACATCGTGCCCAATTCCGCGTAGGTCATCCCGATCAGGACGAACATGACCGCGCCGATCACCCACGACACGATCGCCGCGGGCCCGGCGAGCTGCGCCGCCTTGAGCGCGCCGAAGAGCCACCCGGACCCGATGATCGACCCCACCGCGGTGAACAGCAGCCCGATCGGGCCGAAATGCTTCTTGAGCCGTTTGTCGTCCCCCGCCACGGCCGCCGGGGCCCGCTGTTCGGTCGTTCCGGCTTTGTCCACGGCGCGGCCTCCTGCCGGGTCGGCGGTCCGCTTCCACTGTCCTCCCGCGGCGGCGCGCGCAGAATAAGCGGACATAAGATTGTTACCTTGTGCACCGGTTCGGCGCAGGGCCGCGATCCTGCTCGGTTTGCCGTTGCGGCACAACGGTATTCGCGAGTTATGTCCGGCATTGCCGGTTTCGCGCGCCGGACTACCAGCTCGCGCGGAGAATCCCGGTCACGTCCGCCGCCGAGACCTCGCGCGGGGTGTTGGCCAGTACGCCGTCCGCCAGGGTGTCGGCCACCAGGTCCGGCAGATCTCCTTCGCTGATGCCGAATTCGCGCAACCGGCCGGCCAGTCGCACGTCCGCGACCAGCCGTTCGACCGCTGCGATCGCCGCGTCCGCGTTGTGCGCGAACGATTTCCGCGCATCGGCGACGCCCAGCGGTTCCGCCAATCGTGCCAGGCGTTCTTCCCGCACCGCGCGGTTGAACCGCAGGCACTCGCCCAGCACCAAAGCCAACGCCTGGCCGTGCGGCAGGTCGAACCGGCCACCGAGCGAGTGCCCGACGCCGTGCACCACGCCGAGCCCGGTCGTCCGCATCGCCAGGCCCGCGGTGTGCGCGGCCAGCATCAGATTCGCTCGTGCCGCCAGATCTGCGCCGTCGGAAACCGCGCGACGCAGGTTTTCCGCGACCAGCCGGACGGCTTGCAGGTCCAGACCATCCGCCCACGGATTCGGCCGGGCGGAAAGAAATGACTCCACCGCATGGGTCAGGCAGTCGATTCCGGCGGCGGCGGTCGCGCGAGGCGGCAGGCTCAGCGTGAGCGCCGGGTCGAGAAGCGCATACCGGGCAAGGCAAGTCGGGCCGCCGAGGTAGCACTTGCGCTGCCGCGCGGGGTCCGTGATGACGCCGAGGTCGTTGCATTCCGAACCGGTGCCGGACGTGGTCGGGATCGCCACGATCGGCAACGCGGGCGCCAAGTCCGGTGAATCCTCGGTGCTCCAGCCCAATTCGGTCGCCGGACGGTCGTTGACCGCGGCGAGCGCGATCGCCTTCGCAGCGTCCAAAGCGGACCCGCCGCCCAGCGAGATCACCGCTTGCGCACCGGCGGCACGCACGAAGGCGCCGCCCGCGTCGACGTCGTCGGTGGTCGGATTCGGATGCACCTCGGAGAAAACCTCGACCGCCAAACCGTCTTGCCGCAATAACTCTGACGTCTGCGCTGGCAGCGGAGTCGCGACCAGTCCGCGGTCACTGACCAGCACAACTTTCCGCACACCGATCGTCCGGACCAATCGCGGCAACTGCTCGACAGCACCGGCGGCGAAGGTGGCAGCCGGATAAGGCCCGATTTCGACGGCCGGGATCTCGGTCATGACTTCCTCCCGAACCGTTCCTCGTCGACAGCGACGCCCAGCCCCGGCGCGGACGGCACGTGCAGCAGGCCGTCGGCGTCGATGTCCAGCGGGGCGGCGAGCAGGAAGTCGCGCCGCTGCGGCGTCCACACCGGTGGGTCGTAAGGGAATTCCAGATACGGTCCCCCGCCGACGCCCGCGGTCACGTGCAGGTTCGCGAGCAGGCCGAGGCCGTTCGACCAGGTGTGCGGCGTGAAAAGCCGATTGCGCGCCAGCACCAGCTCGGCGAGCGTGCGGGCGCGGAGCATTCCGGCGGCGAGCGCGACGTCCGGCTGGTAGACGTCGAGCGCGTCGGATTCCACCAGGTCCAGCAGCTCGCTGAAGGTCCGGACCATCTCTCCCCCGGCGACGCGAATCCCGGTGTCCCGCACCGCGCGCAGGCCGGGCCGGTCGTCCAGCGGCAGCGGTTCTTCGAGCCAGAACACGTCCAGCTCGCGCAGCGCCTCCGCGAACCGCCGGACCGCTGCCGGGTCGAGCGAAGGCCGCACGTCGCCCGGCATCCGCCACGCCTGATTCAGGTCGGCCATCAGGGTCATCTCCGGTCCGACCGCCTCGCGGACCGCTCGCATGGTGCGGATTCCGCCGGCGAAATCGTCCGCGGCCAGCCGGATCTTCGCCGCCCGGAACCCTTCGTCACGGATCCCGGCCATCACCTCGGCCCGCTGTTCGGCGGGCAGGATCCGGCCGGTCGACGCGTACGCCGGGATCGCGTCCGCCGCACCGCCGAACAGCGTCGCGACCGGGACGCCGAGCACCTTCCCGATGACGTCCCACAGCGCGATCTCCAGCGGCCAGTAGCGCCCGGCGTGGAACGCGATGGTCTCGAGCGCCCGCACGTGCCTGCTGATCGCCATCGGATCCTGGCCGAGGAACAGCTCCGCGTACGGCTCGAAGCCGGCCATCGTGTCGCCGGAGCCGTAGCCGGCCACGCCCTCGTCGGTCACGACCTTGACCACCGTCGCGTCGAACCGCGTGCGCGGAACCGGATCCCAGGCGGCGTCGAACGGCGGATCGAGCGGCAGCGTCCCGGGCAGCAGCTGGATGTCGGCGATCTTCACTCTCCGGACGGTAACCCCGGATTGACGCTCGCCCAATCGTTGTTGCACAGTCCTCAACATGGCGAACCAGCGCACCTACGGTTCGGGCCTGGTCCGCGACGTCGACCTGCTCGAAGTCCTCGCACTGCCGGAAGCGCGCGACGGGCTCGGCGTGTCCCGCGTCGCCGAACTGTCCGGCCGGGACAAGGCACAGGTCTCGCGAGCCCTCGCGACGCTCGCCGACGCCGGTCTGGTGTCGCGCGACGAACACACCCGCGCGTACCGGCCGGGCTGGCGGCTGTTCGCGTTGGCCACCCACGCCACCGAAACGCACCTCGCGCACCTGGCCGCGCCATTTCTGCGCACGATCGTGGCGCGGCTGAACGAAACGACGCATTTGTGCGTTCTGCGCGCCGGCCAGGTGTTCACCCTCCGGAGCGAACTCGCGTCCCACGCTTTTCGCGGACTCGGCTGGGAAGGCGTCGGCGTCGACCCGTTCACGACCTCACCCGGACGGGTGTTATTGAGCGAATGGGACGAGGAAACCGTCGGCCAATGGTGGCGGACCTTCGCCGGCGCCGCCGCGCACCCGCTCCCCGATCTCCCCGGTGTCGCCGAGGAACTGCCGCCGCTCACGCTCGAGGCGCTGACCGGGAAGCTGGCCGGGATCCGGAACCGCGGCTACGAAACGGTGGACGAGGAGTTCGAGCCCGGATTGGTCGGCGTGTCCGCGCCCGTGTACGGCTTCCGCGGCGACATTGTCGCGGCGGTCAACGTGTCCGCCCCGAAATCGCGCCTCGGCGGACGACTGCCCGCGGCGGGCCGCTTCACCCGCACCGTCGCCGACCGGATTTCCGCCGCACTCGGCGCCCCTCGCTGAACCGCGATCTGCAGGGCCCCAGACCGTTCATTTATGCTTCGCCAAATCGTCGTTTTCCCGGCAGGTGGTCGCCATGTATGAAATCCCGCCCACTGCGGCCATGCAACGCTGGTCGGTCTCGGTCGACGGGTCCAGTGCGATCTTCGCCTGCGCGCCGTGGCTCGAAGACCACACCGCCGACCGGGTGCTGCCGCGCGTGTGGCCGGGCCGCGGACTGGGCGTCAGCGACACCGACGCCGCCGGTTTCGCCGCCGCGATCGCCGAGACGATGAAGGCCCCGAACTACTGGATCGCCAGCCACGCCGCGGCGCGCGCCTGGCAGGACCAGCCGTGGTCCCCCGCCCGCCGCGACCAGGACGACGGGTTTGTGTACTTCGCGGGACCGTGCGGGGACGGGGGTGTCGCGGTGGGGTATCGCCCGGCTTATCACTTGCCGCTCGCGCTGCGGGATCTGCGGGGGCTGCGGATCCGGCTGGCGGCCTACCTGCGCGGGGCGCGCGTTCTGCGCTGAGGCTCCCTCAAGCCGACAGCCCGAACTCCTGCCGCGCGATCAACCCCCGCATCACCTCCGTCGTGCCGCCGCCGATCGTCTCCAGGATCGACTGCCGCCACAAAAACTCCGTATCCGTCCCGGCGACCACCGCCTCCGCCCCGCCGAACTCGACCCCAGCGCGGGCGATGTCCTGCGCCAGCACCGTGCCCGCCAGCTTGTGATACGCCGCCGGAACAGCGGCCGGTTCACCCCGGATCACCTCGCCCAGCAGGGCCAGCGCCAGCGCGTCCACCTCCGCGAGCCGCACCGCCAGCTCACCGACGCTCCGCCGCACCACCGGATCGTCGGCGACCCCGGCCGAGTCCAGCGCAGCCATCAGGTCGTGCAGATCCCGCCGCAACCGCTTCGGCGGGAACTGCACATGCCGCTCCACCGCGAGCGCCGAAGCGACGACCTGCCAGCCCTCGTTCTCCGCACCCACCCGATCGGCGACCGGGACCCGCACGCGATCGAACCGGACCTCGTTCAGCCGTCCGCCGTCCAGGGTCGGGATCGGCGACACGGTGATCCCGGGGCTGTCCAGCGGGACGATCAGCACGCTCAGTCCGCGAGAGCGACTGTCCGGCGCCCCAGTCCGGCACAGCAGCCAGATGCAGTCCGACCAGTGCGCGTTGGACGTCCAGCACTTCGCCCCGTCGACCACGTAATGGTCGCCCTCGCGACGAGCCTTCGTGCGCACCGCGGCGAGGTCCGAGCCCGCGTCGGGTTCGGAGTAGCCGAGGCAGAAGTTGAGCCGACCGCGTCGCAGGTCGGCGAGGTATCGCTCGCGCTGTGCGTCGGTGCCGTGCGTCATCAGGGCTTTGGCCACCAGGCCCGGCCCCATCGGCGGGCGCGCCACCCGCGCGTAGGCCATCTCGTCCCAGAGGATGAACTCATACGCGGGCGAACGGCCACCGCCGCCGAACTCGGTCGGCCAGGACAGCGACAGCCAGCCCCGGTCGCCCAGCGCGCGGTAGACCCGCCGGACGCCGTCCGCGGTGTTCTTGCCGCGATGGAAGTACCCGTCGGTGTCCCGGTATTCCCACAGGAACTCGAGGACCTCCGCGCGGAACGCCTCTTCTTCAGCGGTGAAGCCGAAATCCATCTCACTGCTCCCCGGTTGTCCAGTTGGGCTCGCGGCCCTCGGCGAACGCGCGCGGGCCTTCCTTCGCGTCCGGATGGGCCCAGTGCATGCGCAGCAGCGACCAGCCGTACTCGCACGCCTGCCCGTAGCCCGTCTCCAGCGAATTCCAGACCGCCTGCTTCGACAGCGACACCGCCTCCGGCGAGTTCCGCGCGATCGCCTGCGCCATTTCCTCGGCGTCGGCCATCAGGTCCTCCGAAGCGGACAGTTCGTCGACGAGTCCGAGCTGGTACGCGCGCTGGGCGGGCATCCGGTAGCTCTTGCCCATCAGCGTCATGCGCAGCGCCGAACCGAGCGGAAGCCGTTTCGCCAGGCCGATGTTCTCCATCGCGCCGACGAGACCGACGTTGACGTGGGTGTCCATGAAGGCCGCGTGGTCGGCCGCCAGCACGATGTCCGCGTCGACGACGAAGTGCAGCCCGGCCCCGGCGACCAGCCCGTTCACCGCGCTGATCACCGGTTTCCACACCCGGTTCTGCCGCGGCGACCAGAACACCTCGTCGGTCAGCGGCCCGTTCCCGGTGCTCATCCCGCCGCGCCCGGCGACCGCGTGCACGTCGGCCCCGGTGCAGAAATGCCGCTCCCCCGCGCCGATCACGATCGCCGCGCGGATCCACGGGTCGTCGCGGACCTCGGCCCACATCTCGCGGATCACCGGCATCATCGACCCGGTCAGCGAGTTGCCCCGGTGCGGGCGGTTGAGCGTGATGCAGGCGACGTGGTCGCGCTTTTCGAACAGCACCTCGGGCGCGTCGCTCATCGTTCCTGGCCTTTCCGGCGGTACTTCGCCGCTATCTTGTCCGCGCACCCCGGCCGCAGTGCCTGGTGCCTGATCCGCTGCGAAAGCGGCCCGATCGGTCCCTCCACCGAGTACCCGATCGCGCCGAACGTCTGGTGCGCGACTTCAGCCGCCTCGACCGCCGCACGTCCGCCCGAACACCGGGCCGCGGCTGCCAGCGCGGCCCCGTCGGGATGTTCGTCGTCGAGCGCTAGTGCCGCCATCGTGGTGAGTTTTTCCGCCGAGGTAAGCGAAAGCCCGGCATTCACGAGAGGATGCGCGACCGCCTGGAAGGTCCCGATTGGACGTCCGAATTGGACTCGCGTGCGCGCGTGTTCGACAGCGAGGTCCAGCAACCGCCGTCCCGCACCGCTCAAGTACGCGGCCGCCGCGATGTCCGAGAGCGCCGTCGCCGCCTCGACGCGTTCCAACGGCTGACCGCGAGTCAGCGCAACCCGACCCCATTGCTCTCCGCCCAGCACTTCAACCGGCTCGACCGAACCAGCCTCGGCGAGCCAGGCACCAGCGCCGTCCGTCTCAACGAAAACGCCCGCCACCGGAGCCCACGGCAGCAAGGGCGGAGCGCCGACCGAGGCCACGCAACTCCCGTCCGCGACCTGGGCCGACAGCTCCGGCGGCAGCGCGTGCGCAGCGAACACCGTGGCGGCCAACGGCCCAGGCGCGGCAGCCCGGCCCAGCTCCGCGCAGGCAGCCGCGATGTCACCCGCTCCGCCGCCTTCGCCCGGCACAGCCAGCGAAAGCACTCCGAGCGAGGCCAGCCCGCGCCAGAACTCCGCCGGAAACGCACCGGAGCGCCAGACCTCGTCCGGACAGTGCGTCCGGCAGAAACTCCGGACCACCTCGGCGAGCGCCCGCTGCTCCTCGGTGGGCGTCAACGCGACGCTCATGCCGTCGCCCACCGTGCTTCGGCGGCGGCCCGGCTCGGCGTCCGCCAGCTGCCCAGTTCCGCGCGCAATGCCTGCAACCGCAGCGTCCACAGGTGCAGGTCGTGTTCGGCGGTCAGCCCGATCGCGCCCATGATCTGGTGGGTTTCCCTGGTCACGCGGCCGAGCGCGGACATCGTGTGCGTCGCGGCGACCGCGGCGGCTTCGGCGGGAGCCCCGGCGAACGCGGCCTCGTAAACCAGCCAGCGCGCGCCCTCGACCAGCACGTTCACCTCGGCCAGCCGGTGCTGCAGCGCCTGGAACGAACCGAGCGAGCGGCGGAACACTTTGCGGTCCTTGGCGTAGGCGACCGCGATGGCGGCGGCCCGGCGCATCATGCCGACAGCCTCCGCGGAGACGCCGACCCGCCACCAGTTCACCATCGTCGCGGCGCTCCCGGGCGACAGCTCTTCGCGACCCGCGAAAACCACCCGGGCGAGCGGATAGCCGTAAGCCGACGGAACCCGTTCAGCCGCACCGGAATCGAGGTCGGCGGCGAAACACCGGTCGCCGTCAGCGAGGAGCATCCGCGTCGCCTCGCCGCCGTAACGCACCGGACCCGGGTCGCCCGCCGCGAGCACCACGGGCCCGGCCGGACGGTCGAGCCCGAGCGCGGGCAACACCAGCAGGTGCGGCACCGCACTGACCGCGCCGAGCTCGGCGGCGATCGCCTCCACCGCCAGGGTCGCGTCGAGCGGGCCGGCGTCCTCCGCGGCGAACAGGTCGAGAAAACCGTCGCGCCGCAACGCTTCTTCGAGGTTCCAGTCGTATTCGCCGCGAGCGGCCAGCGCACGGCTGCGTTCCGGTCCGGCGTGCCGGGCCAGCAGGGCGCCCAGCGCGTCGAGCACCGCGCGCTGGGTCGAAGTCGGTTCGAAATCCACGGCTAGTCCTTCGGCAGTTCGAGGATGAGACGGCTGATCAGGTTGAGCTGCACCTCGTAGCTGCCCGCGGCGATGCCCGCGCCGAGCGAGTTGCGGAACTGCGCGTCGCCCAGCGCTCCTTCGACGAGCGCTTCGCTGCCCAGCACGTCCAGCGCGAGGTCGCCCACCGCGCGTTCGGCCTGCACCATCGCGGCACGGGCCTGATACGCCATCGGCGAGGGCTCCTTCGCCTTCGCCCGCTCGTCGATCACCCGGTACACCAGGACGCGCGCCGCCTCGCAGGCTGCCCTCGCGCGGCCGAACTGCTCCTGGATCCCCGGGTCGGCGAGTTTCCCCGACGCGCGGACCTCGGCGGCCAGCCGGTCCAGCACCAGCGCCGCCCGCGCGTACCGGGGCGCGCCGACGCGTTCGTAGGCGAGGGTGCGCCGGACGATCTCCCATCCCTTGTTCTCCTCCCCCAGCAGGCAGTCCGCCGGAATCCGGGCGTCGGTCAGGAAGAGCTCGTTGAAGGAATGATCGCCCACGAACCCGGGGATGCGCCGGACCTCGGCCCCCGGGGTGTTCAGCGGGAGCAGGAAGACCGAGATGCCGTCCCGCCCGTCGGCGGCCGATCCGGTGCGCGCGAGCAGGAAGCAGTAGTCGGCGACGTTGGCGTAGGACGTCCAGATCTTCTGTCCGTTGAGGACGTAGCTGTCGCCGTCGCGCACCGCCTTAGTCCGCAGCGCGGCCAGGTCGGTGCCAGCCTCGGGTTCGGAGAAGCCCTGGCACCAGAAGACCTCGCCGCGCGCGATCTGCGGCAGCAGCTTGCGCTGCTGGTCCTCGGTGCCGTACTTGATGATCGCCGGCCCGACCCAGTTGACGTTCATGTACTGCGGCCCGCGCGGCTCCCCGCGCCGCCACATCTCCTCGCCGAGCACGAAGTGCTGCCACGCGCCCTGCCCGCCGCCGCCGTACTCGCGCGGCCAGTGCGGCGTGAGCCAGCCCTTTTCGGCCAGCCTGCCGACGAACCCGCGCGAAAAATCGCTGTAGACGGCGCTGCCGAGGCCGGTCTCGGACCGGTCCCATCCCGCCAGCTCGCGGTCGAGGAAGTCCCCCAGCTCGCGCCGGAACGCGACGTCGGCCTGATCCCACGCGAACTCCATCAGCGTCCCTCCGGCCCGCGGCGGCCCAGGCTTTCGTCCAGTCGGTGCACGTCGCCGACTCCTTCCACCTCGTTCGATGAATAAAGGATACTCAATTAGCTCTACTCCGCAACCATGCGCGAACCCCGAAGCTCTCTCGCTGCACTAAAATCGCCGGTCATAGTGGTGGTAACGGAATCGCATCCGGATCGCGCACCTCTTGCACTCTAGCCGCCTATCAGTATCCTCAACTCGGTCGCCCACCGCCCCCATTCCCGGAGGTCCCGATGGTCTCGCCAGAACCCCAGCCGCCCGCCCCCGGCAGCGGCGCCGCGTCCCCCGAACTGCGCAAGGTGACGATGTCCAGCCTGCTGGGCACCGTGATCGAGTACTACGACTTCCTGATCTACAGCTCGATCGCCGCCCTCGTGTTCGGGCCGCTGTTCTTCCCGTCGCTGAACTCCTCGACGTCCACCATCGCCGCGTTCGGCACGCTCGCCGCCGGGTACGTCGCGCGTCCGCTCGGCGGGCTCGTGTTCGGCCACTTCGGCGACCGGCTCGGCCGCAAGTCGATGCTGATGGTGACCATGACCCTGATGGGCGCGGCCAGCTTCCTCATCGGCGTGCTGCCGACCTACAGCTCGATCGGCATCGCCGCGCCGCTGCTGCTCGTGTTCCTCCGCGTGGTGCAAGGGATCGCGGTCGGCGGCGAATGGGGCGGCGCGGCGCTGATGGTCGTCGAGCACGCGAGCGCGCGCCGGCGCGGCCTGTGGGCGGGCATCATGCAGCTCGGGTCGCCGCTGGGGTCGTTCCTGGCGACGCTCGTGTTCGCGCTGGTGAGCCTGCTGCCGAAACCCGCGCTGTTCTCGTGGGGCTGGCGGCTGCCGTTCCTGCTGAGCGCGCTGCTGCTGATGATCGGCCTGTACGTGCGGCTGCGGGTGTCGGAGAGCCCGGTCTTCCGCGAGCAGGCGGCCAAGTCCGGCGACAAGAAGCCCGCCGTCCCGGTGCTGCAGGTGCTGCGGCGCCCGCGTGCGCTCATCCTCGCCTGCGCGGCCGGGATCGGGCCGTTCGCGCTCACCGCGCTGGTCAGCTCGCACAGCATCGCCTACGCCAAAACCCTCGGCTACGACGTGTCCGACGTCGCCCGCGCGCTCCTGTTCGTCGCGGGCGTCGGAATCATCTGCATCCCGACGTTCTCGGCCTGGTCGGACCGCGTCGGACGGCGGACGGTGAGCCTGATCGGCGCGGTCGGCACGATCCTCTACGCGCTTCCGTTGTACGCCATGGTCACCAGCGGCTCGGTGCTGTGGCTGACGCTCGGTCTGATGGGCGCGCAGGTGCTGCAGAACCTCATGTACGCGCCGCTCGCGCCGATGCTGTCGGAGATGTTCGGCACCGAGGTGCGCTACACCGGGGTTTCGCTGGGATACCAGCTGGCGAGCCTGCTCGGCGCCGGGTTCACGCCGCTGATCGCGAGCAGCCTCGTCGCCGCGTTCGGCGGGTCGAGCCTGCCGCTGAGCGCCATCGCGGGCGTCGGGGCGGTCGTCACCATCCTGGCGATCTGGCGGATCTCGGAGACCCGCGGCAGCGACCTCACCGCGTCGTCCGAGGCGGACTCCCCTGCCGCCGAACCGGCCGCTCGATGGTCCTGAGCATCGCCGAAGCCGCGGTGGCCCTCCGGACCGGGAGGACCACCGCGGCGGCGTTGGCCGAGTCCTCGCTTGCCGCCGCCGACAAGCATGACGCCGCGCTGGGCATCTACCTCTCGCGGTTCGACGGACCGGCTCGGGCCGCTGCGGAACGGGCGGACGCTGAGCTGACGGCTGGCCTCGATCGCGGTCCGTTGCACGGGATTCCGTTGGCAGTAAAGGATCTCCTCGCCACCGACGAGGGCGAGACGACCGCGCAGAGCCAGGTGCTCGATCGCGCGTGGGGTCGCCGCGGCGACGGTCGCGCGGCTGCGCGCTGCCGGTGCGGTGCTCACCGGGAAGACGACCACCATGGAGTTCGGCATCGGCGCACCGGACCGGACGAAGCCGTTCCCGCTTCCGCGCAACCCGTGGCGTCCCACGCACTACACCGGCGGCTCCAGCTCCGGCAGCGCGAGCGCGGTCGCCGCGGGCCTGGTGTTCGGCAGTCTCGGCACCGACACCGCGGGCAGCATCCGGTACCCCGCCGCGCTGTGCGGCGTGACCGGGCTCAAGCCGACGTACGGCCGGGTGCCGAAGAACGGCTGCGTCCCGCTCGCGCCCGGCTTCGACCACGTCGGCCCGCTCGCCCGCAGCGCCGAGGACTGCGCGATCCTGCTGACCGCGCTCGCCGGTGCCGATCGCGGCGATCCGTCTTCGGTCGACCGGCCTTTCGAGGACTTCCGCAGCGGGCTGACCGATTCGCTGGCCGGTGTGCGGATCGGAGTGGTTGCGGCCCGAAGCTCTGCTTTCGAGCAGGCGGTAGCTGTCCTTCGCGAGGCGGGCGCGCGCACGAGGCCGGTCGAACTGCCGTACTACGCGGAACTGAAGACGGTGACCAAGTTCGGTCTCGCGGCGGAGGCTTTCGCTTGGCACCGAACGAATCTCCAGCGCCGGTGGTCCGAGTACGGTGCTTCCACGCGGATGGCGATCGCGAAGGGCGCGCTGGTCTCCGCCGCTGATTACGTACAGCTGCAGCGGGTCCGACGGGCTGGGCAACGGAAGCTCGCACAGCTGTTCACCGAAGTCGATCTGGTGGTGATGCCGACCGCTACCAGCGGTGCCCCCGAGATCGCTGCGCTGAGCACGTCCGGGATGGCCGAAACCGCGCTCACCTCCTACTGGAACGCCGTCGGCAATCCGGCGCTGTCGGTCCCAATGGGCTTCACCGACGACGGCCTGCCGCTCGGCCTGCAGATCGCCGGACGGCCGTTCGACGAGGCCACCCTGCTCGCCGCCGGGCACGCCTACCAGCAGCGAACCAGCTGGCACCGCCAGACGCCGGCGGAGCGCGTCCGATGACCGTCGCGGCCCTGCTCGCCGCGGCCGGGCTCTCCCCGGCTCCCGCCGAGATCGCCCAGTTCGAGGCCGATTACCCCGGCTGGGCGGCCGAACTGTCCGCGTTGGACGAGGCACTATACGAGGAGCCCGCCCCGATCTTCCGGGCGGAGCCCGAGAAGGAGGAACGACCGTGGGCAACGACCTGACGCTGCCGAGCTGGCTGCGGACGATCGGCGGCCAACCGCACGGCGCGCACCGGCGCGCCCTGGCCGACGAGCACGGCGAACTCACCTTCGCCGAACTGGTCGCCGCGATGGACGCGACCGCCGCCGGGCTGCGCGAGTCCGGGGCCAAGCCGGGCGACCGGATCGTCACCGCGATGGAGCCGTCGATCCCGCACACCGTCGCGATCCTCGGCGCGCTCGCCGCAGGAATGGTGGCCGCGCCGCTGAACATCCGGCTGACCGCGCCGGAAGCCCGCGCGTACCTCAGCGCACTCGAACCGACTGCGCTGGTCGCCGACCCGACGTACGCGCCGCTCGCCCGGGAAACCGGGTACCGCGTCATCGAACTTCCCTCGGCGAACCAGCCCGTACCGATCGCCGAACGGCTGGCCCCGCTGCACAATCCCGGCGACAACGAGGCCGCCCCGGACGAGGACGACTTCGCGATCATCTTCGGCACCGGCGGTACTACCGGCAGCCCGAAGGGCGCGGTCCACACTCACCGCAGCCTGTGGTTGTGGCTGAACACCTGCGCCCACGGCAATCCGCGGATCCCGTCGGACGTCGAGCTTTTCTTCTCGCCGTTCTTCCACATCACGCTCGGCACGAACCTGCTGACGCCGCTGTTCGCCGGTGGCGAGGTCTGGATCCACCGGCGCTTCGATCCCGCGGCCGCGCTCGCCGCGATCGACCAGGGCGCCAGCAGGCTGATGGGCGCGCCGACGATGTTCGCCGCCCTGCGCGCCCGGCCCGAGTACGCGACAACGCGGCGGGAGAACGTCACCGCGATCCGGTTCGGCTCCGCCCCTTCTACCGGCGATTTCGTGCAGGACCTGCTGCGCGACTTCCCGAACGCCCGCATCCGAGCCGGTTTCGGCGCGACCGAATTCGGCTCGGTGATGGGCTTCGACCACGACGACCTGCTGGCCGGACGGTTCGCCGGAGTCGGCAGGCCGCTGCCGGGCGCGACCGTGCGCATCCTCGACGCCGACGGCCGCGAAGCCGCGCCGGGCGTCGTCGGCGATCTGGTGGTTTCGTGTCCGTGGCAGACCCATGGCTACTACGGCCTCTCTTCCGAAACCGCCGCGACGTTCCAGGCTGACGGTGTCCACATTGGAGACCTCGCGTCGCGGAGCGAGGACGGCTGGGTGACCATCGCGGGCCGCCGCAAGGAAATGATCATCAGCGGCGGGGAGAACGTCTACCCGCGCGAGGTGGAGGAAGTCGTGCTCAGGCACCCGGATGTCGCCGACGCGATCGTGTACGGGGTGCCGGACGAGCACTGGGGAGAACGGGTGGAGGCGAGCGTCGTCGCGGCGGCGGGCCGGACTGTGGAACCGGCCGCGCTGCGGGAGTACTGCCGCGCGGAACTGGCGGGGTACAAGATCCCGAAGACGGTCCGGTTGATCGCCGCGGTGCCGCTCACCGCGAACAACAAACCGGACCGCCGCCAGGCGCGCGCCGACGCTCTCGCCGCCTCGCGGGGTTGAAGCTCGGCACCTTCCGTGAGGGGAACCCTGCGGGACTCAGAGTCCCTCAGGGTTCCCCTCACGGAGCGCCCCGCGCACACAGCTCCGCGACCAGTACCGCCGCGGCTGGATCGCCCAGGCATCGCGGTCGACCGGAGCACCGGCCCGTCATTCCGCCAGCTTGCGCAGTTCCGCCTTGCGGATCTTCCCGGTCGACGTCTTCGGCAACTCCGCGAACCGGATGTCCCTGGGCACCTTGAACCGCGCCAGCCGCCCCCGCAACCACCCGATCAAGTCCGCATCGGACACTTCCGCCCCGTCGCGGAGGCGGACGAACGCGACCGGCACCTCGCCCCACTTCGGATCGGCCTTCGCGACCACCGCCGCCTCCACGACCGCCTCGTGGTCCAGCAGCGCGTTCTCGACCTCGATCGACGCGATGTTCTCGCCGCCGCTGATGATCACGTCCTTGAGCCGGTCGCGCACCTCCGCATACCCGTCCGGATGCCGCACCGCCACATCCCCGGTATGCAGCCAACCGCCCGCGAACGCCGCCTCAGTCGCCGCCGGATTGCCGAGGTACCCCGCCATCACCGTGTTCGAGCGGATCACCAGCTCGCCCAGGGTCTCCCCGTCCGCGGGAACGTCCTCGAACTCCGGAGTCACCACCCGCGCCGACTCGACGTTCACCGTCCGGATCCCTTGCCGGGCCATCATTTTCGCCCGCTCCCCGGGTGCAAGCTCCTGCCACTCCGGCCGCGGAACGCACATCAGCGAGGGCCCGTACGTCTCCGTCATCCCGTACAGGTGCGTCACCTCGATCCCGATCCCGGCCATCGCCGCGATCGCGGCCGGCGACGGCGGCGCTCCCCCGACCGCGAACCGCACCCGCTGCGCGAACCGCGCGCCGCCGCTCGCCTGCACCAGCATGTCGAGCACGACCGGCGCACCGCTGAGATGCGTCACGGCTTCCTGCTCAATGAGCTCAAAGGCCCGCGTTGCGTCCACTTTCCGGAGCGTGACGTGCCGCGCGCCCGCAGCGGTGACTGCCCAGGTGTAGCACCAGCCGTTGCAATGGAACATCGGCAACGTCCACAGATAGCGCGAACTTGCCTGCAGGCCAGTGGAAACGACCTGGCCGAGCGCGTTCAGGTACGCACCGCGATGCGTGTAGACCACGCCTTTCGGACCGGCTGTGGTGCCGGAGGTGAAATTGACCGCCAGCGGCTGACGTTCGTCACTGGGCAGCCGCAACGGCACCGGAACCGCGGTGCACAACCAATCCTCGTAGTCCTCGCCGATCACCACGACCGCCCGCAGCTCAGGCGTTCGCTCGGGAACCTGCGCGACAAGCGACTCGTCGACGATGAGCACCTTCGCATCGGAAAGCCGCAGCAGCTGCGCGTATTCGTCCGGCGAGAGACGCGTATTCAGCGCTACCAAAGCACATCCGGCCCCAGGCACGCCGTAGTGCGCTTCCAGCAACGGCACGCCATTCGGTGCCAGCACCGCGACCCGGTCACCCTCGCCGAGTCCCAGCTCCCGCAGGCGTCCGGCCAGCCGCTCCGCCCGGTCCGCGAGCCGCGCCCACGACACCCGTTCCCCGCCGTCGGTGACCACGCCGATCCCGTCGCCGTCGAGGTCGACTGTGCGCCGCAGGAAACTCAGCGGACTGAGCGGCACGTCGTTGGCGAATTCCATCCCGGCTCCCTTCACACGACAGCGATCGGGCGCAGCGGCGAACCGGTCCCGCCGCGCAGCGTCAGCGGCAGCGCGACGAAGAGGAACGTGACGACGCCGTCCGCCGCCAGGTCCTCGCAGTTCACCCACTCCATGATGTGAATCCCGTGCTGCTGAAGCAAAAGCACATGCACCGGCAGCGGATTGCCCGGCACCGGCGACGGCCGGACCTCGAACGACATCGTGTCCGCGCCGACGTACCGCACGCCCTTCGACACCAGCCACTGCGCGCCGTCCACGCCGACGCCGCTGCCGCCGCTCTCCTCGGCGATCCGCGCGGTGTCCGGCCAGAACTTCATCTGCCCGGTCCGCACGAGCACGATGTCCGACCCGGTGATCGTGACCCCGCCCGCGTCAGCCGCCTGCCGGAGATGGTCTTCCCCGAGGGCGAAATGCGGCGGCAGGACGTCGAGGCCAAGCAGCTTCGGGATGTCCAACAGCACGCCGCGGCCGACGATCGGACCCAGCTCGGACGCGTCGCCGCGCAGCGCGCCGTAGTCGCCAAGTCCGTTGGTCGCGGAGGTTCCGCCGTGCCATTCGTCCTCGCTGCCGCACGTGACGTGGCACAGCGCGTCGATGTGCGTTCCGGTGTGCAGGCTGCCGGAGACCAGCTCGGACACATAGCCGAACCCGACGTCGTTCGTGCCGGGCGAGTCGAACGGGAACCGGCCTTCGGCGCGCTGGCCCTGCGGGGAGTTGTAGGTGACGACTTCCAGCTGCGGGTTGCCCGCGAACGTCGGCATGTGCCGCCACCAGCCGGTCGACAGGTCGTACACGGAGCCGGTCGCGGGCAGGCCGAGGCTGCGCACGAGGTCGGCGTCGGGCGGGGTGCTTCGGGAACTCATGAACACTTCCTTGTGGGCAGAGGGTTTTCAGACCGTGACGGACAGCCCGGCGTCCACCGGGACGACCGCGCCGGTGATCCCCGCCGCCGACGGGGAAGCCAGGAACAACACCGCCGCGGCGACCTCGGCGGGCTGCACGGCTCGCCCGCGCGGCGTCCGGCCCACCATGCGCTTGCCCGTCTCCGAGGGCAAGAACTCCTTCATCCGCGGCGTTTCCACCAAACCGGGCGCGATCGCGTTCACCCGCACGCCGAACGGCGCTTCCGCGGCGAGGTACCTGGTGTAGCCGAGCACGCCCGCCTTCGCCGCGGAGTACCAGCTCACGCCGCCGCCGATCACCGTGCCCGCGATCGACGCGACGTTCACGACGGATTCCGCCCGCTCCCGCACCCGGTCGAGCCAGGACGTCGTGACCAGCTCGACGAGCCCGAGCACGCCGGCCACTCCGTCCGCGAACGGCCGCGGCCGCTGGCTCGACGGACCGGCGTTGTTGATCAGCGTTCCCGGGGTGCGCCAAGCCAGCGTGCGGTCTAGGGCGGCGGCGACCGACGCTGGGTTTCCGGCGTCCGCCTCGACGGGCAGCACGTCGCCGCCGGACTCCTCGGCAAGGCTGGTCACTGCCGCGAGGTCGAGGTCCCACGCGGCCACCGCGACCCCCAGGTCGGCCGCGCCGAGCGCGATCGCGCGGCCGATCCCGCTGCCCGCGCCGGTGACCAGGACACAGCTTCCGGCTTCAAAGCCCATAGTGGTCAGCATCAATACAGTATACTCTTTTGCGGAACCTGAAGCCAGAATCCTGCAGCACCGCCAAAGGGAGATGAAAGAGTGTACTCTGAGTGGGTCAGGCTTCCGGCCGCAGCAACGCGGCGATGGCCTGCAGGTGCCTGCGCATCCGGTGCTGGCCCAGCGGCGCGTCCCCGGCGACGAGGGCCGCCACGATCGCCTCGTGCGCCTCGTGCGATTCGCGGGCCGCGTCGCGGTGTTCGCCGCCGGAGGATTCGGCGTCCCATTCCCGCTGCACGATGTCCTGATCGAGTTGCGCGAGGACTTCCACGAACAATGTGATCGCCGGGTTTCCGGCGAGTTCGGCGATAACGCGGTGCAGATTGCGCGCGTGCCCCCGGGTGAATCCCTGTTCGATGAGTTCGCGTTCGGATTCGAGCGCTTCTTTCAGCCGGACGATTCCCGATTCCGTGAGATTCTCCGCGGCCAGCGCGATGCCCGCGACCTCGAGCGCGGTCCGCGCCTCCATCAGCTGCCTGCGGCTCACCTCGGCGTGCCGCAGGTACACCCGCGCCGCGTTGCGCACGACGCCCGGATCCGGTTCTGTCACCACGAGTCCGCCGCCGGGACCGCGGCGCATCGCCGCCATCTGCTGGTGCTCGACCAGCCGCACCGCCTCGCGGAACACCGCCCGGCTGACCCCGTACCGCTCGATCAGCTCCGTTTCCGAGCCGAGCACCGATCCGACACGCCAGCCGTCGTCGATGATGTCTTTTTCGATCCGCTCCGACACCTTTTCCGCCAGCCGCCGATTGCCGCCCTTTTCCCCCGCCGGTGCGGCGTTCTTCTTGCTGGTCATCGGTCGACCCCTGTCGGTGCGCGTGCGGCGAATCGGTAATCACGTGGGCCGCGCCAGTCTATACCACGGCGGATTTCCGGCGGGGACGCGGCGAACCGCATTTCCCGTATCGCTCCGTCCGGTATCGCTCAGCGGAGATACGGCGCCAGCATCGCCCCGGTCATCCGGCGCGCGGTCGCCGCCGCGTGCGCGGAATCGCCCTCCACCAGGCCGAGCAGCGGGTCGAGCCCCTCGACGTGCGGGGCCAGCGCCAGATGCGGCAAGACCAGCAGCAGCAACGACAACACGATCTCGACATCGGTGTCCGCGCGCAGCTGCCCCGCCGCCACCGCTCGCTCGACCAGCGGCCGCAGCACCGCCAGGTAATGGCTGTTGACCGCCTCGCGGACCGGCGTACGGGCGACCGGATCAGGTTCGAGGTTGGCCGCCGCGGTCATCGCGCGCTCGAGCGGATGGTCGTAGAAATACCGCACCCACGCGTCGAGCAGCCGGTCGAGCGAACCGGCGAAGTCCCTGTCCCACGGGAGCTTCTCGATCTCGGCCTCCATGGCCGCGCGGATCCGCACGCTCGCCAGCTCGGCGAGGTGGACGTACATGTCGGCCTTGTCGGTGAAGTACTGGAAAAGGCTGCCCTTCGACACGCCGGCCTCGCGGCAGATCGTGTTGAGGCTGCCGCCGCTGAAGCCGCGCGCCGCGAACTCCGCCTCCGCCGCCGCCAGCACGGCCGCCCGCCGTTTCTCCGGCAGCCGCTCCCACGTTCCCGTCGGCACCGCCGACCTCCTCTTCTTGACTCTCCCCGCACTCCGATCGTACTCTATGACCAGTGGTCATATGACCACTGGTCACAAGAAGGGGAGCGCATGTCCGCGAACAGCTTCCGGGTCTGCGTCGTCGGCGCGGGCTCGTCCGGGATCGCCGCCGTCAAGGTGCTCGCCGAACGCGGCGTCGAGGTGGACTGCTACGAACTGTCCGACCGGGTCGGCGGGAACTGGGTGTGGGGCAACCGCAACGGGGTCTCCGCCGCCTACCGGTCCCTGCACATCAACACTTCGCGGCAGCGGATGGAGTTCAGCGACTTCCCGATGCCCGCGCACTTGCCCGACTTCGCCCGGCACGATCAGATCGCCGACTATTTCGCGGCGTACGTGGAGCATTTCGGCTTCGGCGACCGCATTCGGTTCGGCACCGGCGTCACGCACATCGAGCCGAAGCCGGACGGCAGCTTCGCAGTGACACTGTCCACAGGGGACACCGAACGGTACGACGCAGTGCTTGTCGCCAACGGCCACCATTGGGATCCGCGGCTGCCGGAGCCGATGTTCCCCGGTGCCGAAGGATTCCGCGGCGAGATCATGCATTCGCACTCCTACACCGAGGAAGCGCAGTTAGCCGGACGGCGCGTCGTGGTGGTCGGCATGGGCAATTCCGCGATGGACATCGCCGTGGATGCCTCGTACCACGCCGCAGAGACGTATCTGTCCGCGCGGCGCGGGGTGCACGTGATCCCGAAATACGTGTGGGGCAAGCCGTATGACCGGATCGCCGGGAAAGAATGGCTCCCCTCGGCGCTGCGCTGGCCGGTCGCGCGCCGGTTGATGGCCGCCGCGACCGGGCCGATGACCCGGTACGGGCTGCCCGCGCCGGACCACAAGTTCGCCCAGGCGCATCCGACCATGTCGAGCCGGATCCTCGACCGGCTCGCGCACGGGGCGATCACCCCGGTGCCGAACATCGAGCGATTCGACGGCGACGACGTCGTGTTCACCGACGGCCGCCGGGTCGCTGCGGATCTGGTGGTGTTCTGCACCGGATACAAGATCAGTTTCCCGTTCTTCGACCGGGATTTCCTCGATCCTTCCGGAGACAACGAGATCCGCTTGTACCGGCGCGTTTTCCACCCTGGCATACCTGGTTTGTATTTCGTCGGACTGGTCCAGCCGCTCGGCGCGATCATGCCGATCGCGGAACGGCAGGCCCTGCTGATCGCCGACCATCTGCAAGGCCGCTACCACCTGCCCGGCGCGGCCGAGATAGAGCGCGAAATCGACACGCACCGGCGGCGGATCTCGCGGCGTTACGTCGCGTCCAAACGGCACACCATCCAGGTTGACTACGACGACTATATGCGCGATCTTCGGCTCGAACGACGTCGCGGAACCCGTCGCCCAGCGGGTCGCACTCCCGCCGACCGTCCGGTGGCCAGCGCCGCCGCCCGAGAGGAGATCCCGGCATGAACGTGTCGTTCCCGGTCGAAGGCGACCACTGCGCGGCCACGCTTTACCTGCCAGCGAACGAAAACCCGCCGGTGATCGTGATGGCGCACGGACTCGGCGCGGTCCGCGAAATGGGGCTCGCCGCGTATGCCGAACGCTTCACCGCCGCCGGATATGCGTGTCTTGTGTTCGACTACCGGCATTTCGGCGACAGCGAAGGCACTCCGCGCCACCTGCTGTCCCCGCGGAAACAACTCGCCGACTGGACCGCCGCGATCGCCTACGCTCGCACGCTCCCCCAGGTCGACAGCGACCGCGTCGTCGCGTGGGGCACGTCGTTCGGCGGCGGGCACGTGCTCGCCACGGCTGCGAGCCACCCGGCCGGACTCGTCGCCGCGATCGCGCAATGCCCGTTCACCGACGGCATCTCTTCCGCGCTGGCCATGCACCCGGCCAGTTCGGCGAAGGCCACGGTCGCCGCCGCTCGCGATGTCGTCGGGCATTGGCTCGGACGCCCGCCGCACCTGATCGCCACCGCCGGTCCGCGGCGAGGCACCGCGCTGATGACTGCGCCGGACGCCGAGCCGGGGTATCTTGCGCTCGTGCCGCCAGGCAGCGATTTTCGCAACGAGGTCGCGGCCCGGGCGGTGTTCGACATTCTGCGGTATCGGCCGGGTCGAGGTGTCGGGAGGATCGAAGTGCCGACGTTGTTCGCCGTGTGCGAGAAGGATTCCGTCGCCCCTGCCGGGCCCACGCTGCGGTACGCCGCCCGTGCGCCGCGCGGCGAAGTGCGGACTTATCCGGACGGGCATTTCGCGATCTACCAAGGAGATCCGTTCGAACGGGTGGTCGCGGACCAGATCGACTTCCTTCGCCGGCACGTTCCGGTGCCGGCATGACCGGGCGGATCGTGGTGTTCGGCGCGACCGGCTATACCGGCGGCCTGGTCCTGGAGTCCTTGGTGCGGCGCGGGGTGCGGCCGGTTCTCGCCGGCCGCAACCGGGCCGCGTTAGAGGCTCTTTCCGCGGGCCACGACTTCGAGGTCGCAGTCGCGGACGTCAACGACCCCGCGAGCCTTCGTTCGTTGGCCGGGTCAGGGGATGTTCTGATCGCCACCGTCGGCCCGTTCGACCGGATCGGCCACGCGGCCGCGCAAGCCGCCGCCGACGCCGGGGCGCACTATCTCGATTCGACTGGCGAAGTCGGTTTCGTCCGCACCCTCCAGGCACGACACCATGAGCGAGCGGTGGAAACTGGCGCGGCGATGGTCCCGGCCTTCGGCTACGACTACGTTCCCGGAATCCTGGCCGGTGCACTCGCCGCGCAGGAAGCCGGTGCTGACGTGCGCACGCTGGAGATCGGATACTTCGCGACCGGGCCGCTCTATCGCGGGCTAAGCCAAGGCACTCGCGAGACCATGCGAGACGGGCTGACCCTGCCTTCGCTGCGCTGGCGCGGCCGACGCCTGACCGAGGAACGAACCGGCAGCCGGGTTCGGGCGTTTCCCGTTCGCGGACGGTCCAAGGCGGCGTTTCTCGTTTCCGGCACCGAAGTGCTTTTCCTGCCGGGGAACTTCCCGTCGCTCGACGAGGTGATTGTCTACAATGGATGGTTCCCCGCGCTGAGCCGGGTGATGCCCGCGGTTTCCGCGCTGACCGCGGTCGCCGGGCCAGTGATGCGGGCGGCGAGCGGGCTGATCAAGGGGCCGTCCGGTGGACCGGACGCCGCCGAACGCGCGAAAACCGGCGCACAGGTCGTCGCAGTCGCCGATTCCCGCGTCGAGGTGCGGCTCGAGGGGCCGAACGCGTACACGCTCACCGGGGATTTGCTGGCGTGGGCTGCGATTCGGCTGAGCTCCGAGGGCCCGGTGAAGCCCGGGGTGGTGGGACCGGTGGACGCGTTCGGCCTGGAACCGCTCCGGGACGGGTGCGCGGAACTCGGCTTGGTGCGGCAGGCACCATGAACGACAACGCCACGCCGCCCGGTCCCGCCGATCTGCTGGCCACGGCGAAGAAGGTGGCCGCCGCGAACGACGTGGACCACCCGGTCGATATCCTCTGCGTGAAAACCGACCGGTATTCGCTCAGTCCTGTCGACGGAACGCGCCCCCAGGCCAACGACCCGGTCTACCTGATCCAGATGACCGGGAACTTCGTCGCGTATGCCGCCAAGATCCCGCCGGGAAGCAAGGCTCCCCGGGGAAACGCGCTGACCGTCACGGTCGACGCGAACTCCGGGCAACTGCTGGGCTGGTCGGTCCTGCTGGAACCGCACGACCTCGCCAAGTTCGGCGAGGTGTCGTCGCTGCGGGCTGCGGATCCGGGAACGGAAGTCGGACCTGAAGACCGGGCCACATGGTGACAAATCGATCATTTAGGTTACTGTTTGTGTCCTTTGTGTCCTTTGTGGACGGGCGACGGGCCGAGGTCTCGAAGCTTAAGTTCCCGGCATGGGGACGCAGAGTCCGTGCGGGGAACGACCATGGTGCGGTGGCTGACGGGAGCCTCCCCTCATAGACACCACCAGCCACCCACGAAAGCCGTGAAGGGCTCCTTGAAGGAATCCCACTTCCCCAAGAAGCCCTTCACGGACTTGCCCCGCACCCCCGGGTCTACTCCGAGCGCAACGTGTCCAACCGGGTCACCTGCCGCAGCAACGGCAGCGTCAACGCCGTCACCAGCAGCACCGCAGCGACCGCGGCGCCGGCCAGTCCGGCCAGGACTCCGCCGTCCACCATCATCGGCATTTTCGCCAGCCGCAGGATCGGCGCGGTCAGGCCCAGCCCGGCCCCGACGGCCAGCACCACCCCGACCACCACCGGAACCGCCGTCTGCCACAGCGATCCCCTGGCCAGCACGCCGATCGGCACGCCGGACGCGGACAGCGCCGCCAGCGGGCGACGCCGCTCGCTGATCTGCTCGATCGACAGCATCAGCAGGCTCATCGCCGCCACCGCCAGCACGAAGAGCGACGCGGTCAGCAGCACCGCGCGGAAGCTCGCCAGCATCCGGTCGTCGCGGCCGGAGAAGTCGGCCAGGTAGTCCGTCCTGCCGACTTCTGCCTTCCACGCCAGCGGGCGCAATTCCGTCGCGACCCGGTCGATCAGCGCATCGGCTCCGCCGGGGCCCGCGACCAGCAGTTGCAGGCGTTCCCCCGGCGCCTGGATGCCGCCGAGCGCGCCGGGCGTGATCATCAGGTCGCCGGACACGCCCTTCGCGTCGTTGGCCGAGGACACCACCCGGATGTTGTCCGGAACCGTCCACTTCGGACCGTCGACCTCGACGTCCTTGCGGTAGTTGGTCATCCTCAACTCGCCCTTCGGGGCGGGCTGGGCCGACGAACCCGCGACATAGAAGACGTCGCCGTCCGCGCAGTCGCCGATGTTCGCCTGGGTCTTCAGCGCCACGCAGTCCCCGAGAGTGCCGAAGACGTGCTGTTCACCGGACTTGAACTGCACGGATTTGGCGCTGTGCACACCGGTCACCCCGGCCACCCCGGACAGCCGCTGCCGGACCTCGGCCTCGTGCGCGGTCGTCGTGTCCACTCGCACCGGCGCGGCCGCGACGCCGTCCGGCGTGTGGTACGCCCTCGAGGTGCGGTTGGTCATCGACGTGAGCACGCCCTGGACCAGGATCGTCCCCGCCAGCACCACGACCAGCCCGGACACCACCCGGCTGGCGGTGCCGCTGTCGAGCTGCAGCCGGCGCACCGCGAGCTGCCACGACGGCGGCCCGCCCTGCAGCCGTTCCACGATCCGTTCGACCAGCCACGGCAGCAGCGCCGCGACGCCGACGAGCAGGAACACGCTGCCCACCGCGAGCGCCATCGCCGCGCCCTGGTCCCCCGACCCCGGCGACACGACGAGCGTCCCGAGCAGGAACACCACGCCGATCCCGGTGATCGTCCAGCGCCACCACATCCGCCGCCGCACCGGTTTGCCCTGGCGGACCACGCCGAGCGGTTCGACGATCGTCCGGCGCAGCCCGAACAGCGCCGAGCCGACCGCGAGCCCGGGCACCAGGAGCACGATCACCAGCAACGAAATCCACGACGGCGTGAAATCGTCCGCGAACACGCGCAGGCCGAACGGCAGCCAGTCCCCGATGAACGGCCGCAGCGCGTAGAACAGCGCACCGCCCGCCACGAGCCCGATCACCGCGCCGACCAGCGATTCCGCCGCCGCGACCCGCTTGATCGACCGGGCGTCCACCCCGATCAGCCGCAGCGCGGCGAGCCGCCGTTCGCGTTGCGCCGCGCCCATCCGCGACGCGGTGGTCACGAAGATCAGCAACGGCAGCAGCAGCACCGCGGCGATCGGCGCGATGACCATCCACATCACCAACGGCAGGGTGAACCCTTCCGCGGGCTTGCCGTAGGCGTAAACGCTGCTGGCGTTCTCGCCCTCGGCCTTGATCTCCGCGGCAGTCGACCCGTAGTACGCCGTCAGGTCCGCGGCGTCGCTGACGCCCGGCTCGGCGATCTGGCCGACCACGTTCCCCGGCAGCCGCGCCTTGATCGACGCGCCGTCGACCGAGTTCAGCTTCTCCGCCAGCGCCGGCGACACGATCACCTCGCCCGGCGCGGGCAGCCGGTCGAGCCCCGGCGGCAGCGGCGAATTCGACCCGGTCGGCGCCACCGCGGTCAACTGGAGGAAGTCCGCGCCGACCGACGGGTACCAGCGGTAGGTCGCCAGCGGCGCGATCCCCTCGCGCGGCGAGGTGTCCTGCTTGATCGCCGCCGCGCGGTCCGCCCGCGCGTTCACCAGGTGGCTCACCGAGGCGGCGGGCAGGAGCACGGCGACCGCGAGCGCGATCCCGAACGCGGTCATCGCGAGCCGCAGGAGCGCCGAGCCGGACATCCGGCCGCCCCCGACGGCCAGCCGGAGTCCCAGCAGCAGATCCCGCATCATGCGACCAGCTCCCGGTCGACCGTGCGCCCGTCCCGCACCACGATCTCGCGATCGGAGTACGCCGCGACCCGCGGTTCGTGGGTCACCAGCACCACCGCGGCGTGCGTTTCGCGCGCCGCCTGGGTGAGCATCTGCATGACCTTCTCGCCGTTGAGCGAGTCGAGCGCGCCGGTCGGCTCGTCGGCGAAGACGACCTTCGGCCCAGTCACCAGCGCCCGCGCCACCGCGACCCGCTGCGCCTGCCCGCCGGACACGTCGCCCGGGCGGCGCTTCGCCAGGTTGTCGACCTCCAGCCGGGCGAGCCATTCCTTCGCCTTGGCCTCGGCGGGCCCCCGCTTCGCCCCCGTCAGCCGGAGCGGCAGCGCCACGTTCTCCAGGCAGGTCAGCTCGGGAACGAGCTGGCCGAACTGGAAAACGAAGCCGAATTCGGTGCGCCGCAACGCGCTCCGGCCCTTGTCGTCCATCGCGACCAGGTCCTGGCCGCCGTACTGGATGACGCCCGAGTCCGGCCGGACGATCCCGGCGAGACAGTGCAGCAGCGTCGATTTCCCCGAACCGGACGAGCCCATGATCGCGAGCACTTCCCCCGCCGAGACGGCCAGCGCCGCCCCGTCGAGCGCCCGCGTCTGGCCGAACGATTTGTGCAGCCCGTTGCCTACGAGCAACGGAGTTCCCGGCCTGGTCATCAGCGCACCGCCTTCTCGAGTTCGCCGAGCCGGGCCGCGGTGAGCTCGAGCCACCGCAGGTCCGCCTCAAGATGGAAGAGCGCGTGGTCGCAGATCAGCTGATCGGCGAGGTCGCCCTCGTACTTCCGCTTCGTGAGCGAGCGCATCACCTTCAGGTGTTCGCCGCGCTGGACGTCGAGCACGTCGGTGGCGTCGCGGCCGGACAGCAGCGCGAGGACCACCTTCGTGTACAGCGTGTTCTGCAGGTACGGCTCCGGGTTTTCCGGAGTGCCCAGCCAGGTCTCGACGTCGGTGACCCCGGCGTCGGTGATCGTGTAGCGCTTGCGCTCGGGCCCTTCTCCGCTCTCGACCCCCGCGACCTCGACCATGCCGTTGCGCAGCAGGCGCGACAGCGTCGAGTAGACCTGGCCGTACGCGAGCGGGCGGTCGTGCCCGAACTGCTCGTCGTACGCCCGTTTCAGGTCGTACCCGTGTCTCGGACCCGACTCGAGCAACCCGAGCAAGGTATGTGAAACCGACATTCCCCTGTTCCTCCCTTGACCCCGGAATCCCGGGGGTGAAGATCACTATACAGCAGGGGTATACGCGCCGTGTATACCACCGTAGAATAGTGCGTCATCGCAGGTCGGAGGGGTTGCGAGGGGCGATCACGGTTCTAACCATGATCGGCACTCACGACACCCGCCCGCGCAGTACAGGCGCGCTGCCGCAGTGCGATGCGGAGACAATGGAGGCGGAGGCGGGGCGACAAGCCTGAAGCCCGCCGCGACTGGACAAGCCTCGTGAGTGGCGATGGGCGACGCAGCCACTTCCACTCACGAGGCGGCAGGCGAGACGACTACTTCCGCTCGCCGAGGTCCGCCCGGAGGCGCGTCAGCAGGTCCGCGGTCGTCTTCGCGCGGTCCGGCTCCCGGCTCGCGATGGTGTGCGCGAGGATGTCGGTGACGATCGACGCGGTCAGGGTTTCGCCGGTGAATTTCGTCGGGGAGTCCGGGGCCGGCAGCACCACGCGGACCCGGGCTTCGAGATCCGCCGACAGCTGGCTCGTCACGAGCACTACCGCCGCGCCGACTTCCTCCGCGTAGCGCAGGATCAGCTCGACATCGCGATTCTGCCGAGCCGGGACGTACACCAGCACCGCGTCGTCGGCATTCAACGGGAGCAACGCGTCCGCGAGCCGGAACCCCGTGTCGTCGCAGTGCCGCGTCACCAGCCCGCGGCGGGCGAGCCGGAAGGCGGCGTACTCGGCGCAGACCGACGACAGCCCGAGCCCCCAGGTGAACACCATCCGCGCGTCGAGCAGCAATTGCGCCGCCTCCTCGACCGCCTCCGGCGCGAGCTGCCGCTGCATTTCCTGCAGCCGCTCCGCGCTGTCGGCCATCACCCGGTCGATCTGGCGCGACCCGGTGGACCCGAGGTTCTCGATCGCCGCGCTCAGCCGGACGGTCGGCTCGGTGCGCGCGGTGAACGTCTGGCCGAGGTGGCGTTTCAGCTCCGGCAGGCCCGAATAGCCGAGCGCTTTCGCGGTGCGGACGACGGTCGCGTCGCTGGTTCCGGCCGCCGCGCCGAGGTCTCCGGCCGAGGAGAACAGCACTTCGTTCGGATTGGCCAGCATGAACCGGGCGACCTGGCGTTCGGCGGGCTTGAGGTCGTCGAGCCGGGCGCGGACGTGGTCGTCGAAGTGGTCGCCGCCGAGATACGTAGTGGACATGACACCCTTGACTGGACGTAGTGGCTACTACAAGATGCCGGAGGGTTCTCCGTTGTGTAGTGAACCCTACCGCCAGCTCGACGAGGAGCGCTCATGAGCACAGATCAGCCCCTGGTACGGCTGCGCGGCGTCGGCAAGTCGTTCGGATCGGCCCGGGTGCTGACCGGGATCGACCTCGACGTCCGGCGCGGCGAAGTCGTCGTGGTCATCGGCCCGTCCGGGTCCGGGAAATCGACGCTCTGCCGCTGCGTCAACCGGCTCGAGACCGCGGACGAGGGCTCGATCGAGATCGAGGGCCGCCCGCTGCCCGCCGAGGGCGCGGACCTCGCCCGGCTGCGCGCGGACGTCGGCATGGTGTTCCAGTCCTTCAACCTCTTCGCGCACAAAACGGTGCGGGACAACGTCATGCTCGGCCCGGTCCGCGTGCGCGGGCTCAGCCGCGCCGAGGCGCACCAACGCGCCGACGAACTGCTGGAGCGGGTGGGCGTCGGCGCGCACGGCGACAAGTACCCGGCGCAGCTGTCCGGCGGGCAGCAGCAGCGGGTCGCGATCGCCCGCGCGCTGGCGATGGAGCCGCGCGTGCTGCTGTTCGACGAACCGACCAGCGCGCTCGATCCCGAGATGATCCACGAGGTGCTCGACGTGATGACCGCGCTCGCCGCCGACGGCATGACCATGATCGTGGTGACCCACGAGATGGGCTTCGCCCGCAAGGCCGCCGACCGCGTCGTGTTCATGGCCGACGGCCGGATCGCCGAATCCGCCGCGCCGGACGTCTTCTTCGGCTCGCCGCAGACCGAACGCGCGCGCGACTTCCTCGCCCGCGTGCTCAGCCACTGAGCCCGGAGGCCCCTGATGCCCGCTCCTCTCCCCCGCCGGACCGCGTTGCGCGCCGGTCTGCTCGCCGCTGGCGCGGTCCCGTTGCTCGCGTCCTGCAGCGGCGGAACCACCCGTACCGCGGGCAATCCCGCCTACGCCACCCTCGACCAAGCCGACGCCGTCGCGCGCGGTCCGGTCGGCTCCGGCCTGCCGGAAACGCCGACGCTGCGCCGGATCCGCGCCCAGGGCGTGCTGCGGCAGTCCGGTTCGGTGACCACGCCCGGGTTCGGCATGATGAACCCGGCGACCGGCAAGATCACCGGTTTCGACATCGGGATCGCCCAGCTGCTGGCCAAATATCTGCTCGGCGCGCCCGAGGTGGACACCATCACCGGCGGCGCCGACACGCGCGAAGCGATCCTGCAGAACCAATCCGTCGATGTCGCCGTCTGTACTTACACGATCAGCAAAAGCCGGGCGCGGCTCGTCTCCTTCGCCGGGCCGTACTACGTCGCGCGCTCCGGCATCGTCGTCGGCTCGGATGGTCCGCAGGTCACGACCGTGCGCGAGCTGGCGGGCAAAGACGTCGCGGTCCAGCCCGGCGCGGCGCAGGAAGCGCTGCAGAAGGCGTGTCCGCAGGCCCGCGCGGTGGTGTTCGAGGAATCGAGCCAGTGCGCCGCCGCGGTGCGGCAGGGCCGGGTCCAGGCGTGGTCGGCGAACACCGCGATCCTGCTCGGCAAGGCGGCGGTCGACGCGCGGCTCCGGATGACACCCGCGACGTACGGCAGCAGCCCGTTCGGCATCGGGCTGCCGAAGGACGATCCGGCGTTCAAGCAGATCGTCGTCGGTTTCCTGCAGCGCATCACCGCCGACGGCAGCTGGCGGCGGCTGTGGGAGCAGACCGTCGGCCCGCTCGTCTCCGGCCCCGCCCCCGAGCCGCCCCGGCCCGGCTCAGTCCCCGGCTCCTGAAGGGAGATCGCCCGTGCTTTCCGGTCATGCTGGGGAAATCCTCGGCGGTTTCACCACCACTCTGCTGCTCACCGCGTGCGCCTTTCCACTCGCGCTCGTCCTCGGCTGCGTCGTCGCAATCTGCCGGATCAGCCCGGTCCGGCCGCTGCGCGTCGCCGGCCGGCTGTATGTCGATCTTGTCCGCAACTCGCCGCTGCTGCTGATCGCCGTGCTGCTCATCTTCGGGCTGCCCGACGCTGGCGTACTGATTCCGCTGTTCTGGTGTCTGGTGCTCGCGCTCGGCGTCTACTTCGCCGCGTACGTCTGCGAGACCATTCGCTCGGGCATCCGCGCGGTGGATCGCGGGCAGGTCGAGGCGGCCAGGGCGATCGGGCTGCCGTTCCGCCGGGTCGTACTGGATGTCCTGCTGCCGCAAGCGTTTCGCGCGATGGTGCAGCCGCTGGGCACGATCCTGATCAACGTCGCGCTCGGGTCGGCGCTCGGCGCGGCCGTCGGCGTGGACGAACTGACCCTCGAAACCCGCTCGTTCAATCTCGAGACCGCCGAGCCGATCCTGGCCTTCGCCGTCGCGGCCTGCGGTTATCTCGTGATCAACCTGGCGGTCAGCGGGGTCGTGCGGCTCGTCGAGCGAAAGGTCCGGGTGCTCCGGTGAACGACGACATCCTCTTCGACGCGCTCGGCCCGAAGGCCAAGGCCCGGCTGCGCACCGTGTCCGTCCTGTGCGGACTCGTGCTGCTCGGGCTGCTGGCCCTGGTTCTCGTGCGGCTCGGCGCATCCGGCCAGCTCGACCCGGCCCGCTGGGCGATCCTGGTCGACGGCGCGATGCTGCGGTTCCTGGTGCAAGGCCTGGTGATGACGCTGCTGGTCGGCCTGGTGTCCACTGTGCTGTCGGTCGCGGCCGGCGTGTTGCTCGCGCTCGGCCGGTTGAGCCGGAAGCGGTGGCTGAGCTGGCCGTGCGCCACCGTGATCGAGTTCTTCCGCGCGATGCCGCTGCTGCTGATCCTGTTCTTCTTCATGTTCGGGCTGCCGCTGCTCGGCGTCCGGGTGCCGATCTTCTGGCAGCTGGTGCTGGCGATCGTCGCCCACGCGGGCGCGATCTTCGCCGAGATCGTCCGGGCCGGAATCCTCGCGGTGGGCCGCGGGCAGAGCGAGGCCGGGCAGGCGATCGGCCTGCGGCACTGGGAGACCATGGCGTTCGTCGTGCTCCCGCAGGCGGCCCGCGCGCTCGCGCCCGCGCTGATCAGCCAGACCGTGCGGGTGATCAAGGAGTCCAGCCTCGGCTACGTCGTCGGCATCGCCGAGCTGCTGAACAACGGCAAGGTGCTCGGCGAGTTCAGCGGGGATTTCATCCAGGCGTACGTCGGGGCCGGGCTGCTCTACATCGTCGTCAACATCGCACTCTCGCGGGTCGCCGAACGGCTCGCGAACCGCAAGAAAACACTCGTCCGGGAGCCTTCGTGACCTCTGCCTTCCCCTCCGTCTTCCCGTCCGAAGCGGGCCTCGACGCCCAAGGCGTGCGCGGTTTCCTGCAGCGGCTGGCCGCCGACGGGATCTCGCTCGACAGTCTCCTCGTGTACCGGTCAGGCAAGCTGGCCTTCGAGCACTACTGGTGGCCGTATCGCGCGGACCGTCCACATACGACACATTCGGCGACGAAGTCCTTTGTCGGCACGGCGATCGGACTCGCCTTGGACGAAGGCCTGCTGCGCCTCGACGACCGCCTCGTGTCGTTCTTCCCGGAACTCGTGCCGCCCGACGCGTCGGAGCACCTGCGCGCGATCACCGTCGAAGACCTGCTGACCATGCGGACCGGACACCGCGTCGGCCTGTCCGGCAAGACCTGGCGGCTGCTGAAGACGAGCTGGGTGCGGGAATACCTGCGCACTCCCGTGGACCTGCCGCCGGGCAAGGCATTCACCTACTCCAGCGCGACGTCGCACATGCTGTCCGCCATCGTGCAACGGACGTCCGGCCAATCGGTCTTCGACTATCTGCGGCCGAGGCTGTTCGAACCGCTCGGTTTCGCCGGGCACAGCTGGGACACCGATCCGGAAGGCATCTGCTCCGGCGGGAACGGCCTCAGCCTGCGCAGCATCGACTTCCTGAAGTGGGGCGTCCTGCACCTGCACGACGGACTCTGGCAGGGCGAGCGGATCCTGCCCGCGGGCTGGGTGCGCGAGGCCACGGCGTGGCACGTCCAGAACGCCGACGCCGGAACGTGGAACGGCACCGAATTCGTCCCGGTTTCCGGCACCGGCGCGGACGAACGGCCGGAGGGCTACGGCTACCAGCTGTGGCTCGACGCCGACGGCGGCTACCGGGCGTCGGGGATGTTCGGCCAGGACGTCTTCGTGCTCCCCCAGCACGACGCGGTGGTCGTCACGACCGGCAGCATCACGCACGGCAAGCACCGGCTGCTGTCCGGCCTGGTGCACGACCTGCTGGTGCCCGCGTTCGACGGCACTCCGTCCACTGTGGCCGATTCTTCACTGGCTGCCGATCTCGCCGATGTGGCCGCCCCCGCGCTTTCGCCGACGTCCGTTGCGCTAGACGGCCGGCGGTACGAGTGCGAGTCCAATGAGGACGGACTCTCGGAAATCTCGTTCACTGTGGACGATGACGTTCTCGTGGTGACCTTGGATGACGCCCGCGGCCGCCATTCGGTCCGTTGTGGACTGTCCACGTGGGTCGAGTCGGACACCGGCGTCAGCACCTGGCAGCTGCACCACTCGTACCAGGCCGAATCGACGCGCGTCCTCGCTGCGGCTCAGTGGAGCTCTCCACGCGAATTGGTGTTGGAGTGGTACTTCGTGGAGTCGCCGTTCCACGACACCGTCACCCTCGAGTTCGGTGACGGAGAGTTGCGCTGGCAGCGCCGCACCAATGTCAACAGCGGCCCGACCGAACGTCCAGCAGTTACGGCGAAGCTCGTCTAACGGCGTACGATCCCGCAGATGAGCCGCTTGGCCGGGATCGCCGAGCTCGTGCGGGAGCGCGGGGAACGGATGGTGCGCGCGGCCGACGACGTGGACGAGGTCGTCGGCGCGTGCAGTTCCGCCCTGCGCCCGCACACGCTGCGGGTCCGCGAGCGCCGGCTTTCCGCGCGGCTCGACCACCTCGCCGCCGGTTCGGTCTCGCTCAACCGGCTGCGGTACGGCGCGGCCGTGAGCATTTCGGAACTGGCTCCCGAACAGGACGAGTTCCTGCTGTCGCTGCCGGTCGGCGGCCGGGCGCGGTTCGCCTACGGCGCGACGAGCGCGGTGCTGCGGCCGGGCGCGGCGTCGGTCGTGAGCCCGTACCGCGCGTTCCGGCTCGACCTCGACGGCGAGTTCGACCAGGTCGTGCTGCGCCTCGACCGGCCGCTGGTCGAGCGGACCGCCGCGCTGCTCGCCGGGGTGCCCGGCACGATCGCGGTGCAGTTCGATCTTCGGGCGAACGCCGTCTCACCCGGCGTGCTGGCGCTGGTCGAAGCCGCGATCCACCTGTCCGGCGGCGGCGCGCGGCCCGGGCACCTCGAAGCGCTGCTGACCGAGACGTTGCTGCTCGGCCACCCGAACACCCTCAGCGAAACCCTTGCCGCCGAAGCGAAACCGCCGTCGTCAGCCCGGGTCCGCCGGGCGATGGACTACCTGCTGGCGCACCTGCCGGAGTCGTTTTCGATGGCGGCGGTGGCCCGGCATTGCGGGGTGTCGCTGCGCAGCTTGCAACTCGGCTTCCGCCACGAAACCGGCCGGACCCTCAGCGAATGGCTCCGCGAACAACGACTGGACCGAGCTCGCGCACTGCTGGCCGCGGCAGATCCGGCCAGCACCACGGTCACCGCGACCGCGACCGCTTGCGGCTTCGTGCATCTCGGCGATTTCGCCGCCCAGTTCAAGCGCCGGTTCGGCGAATCGCCGTCCGCGGTGCTGCGCGAAACCGACGACGGCGGTTCGCGCAGGCGATAGTCCCGACGCGGCGGGCTGCGCAGACTTCTGCGCATCGCAACTCCGCACCGCCTGAGGAGACCCGCCGTCATGCCACTATCCATTGAGGACAAACTCGCGATCGTCGAGCTTTCGAACACCCAAATGCGCGCCCTCGACAACCACGACGTCGACGGTTGGGTCGATGCCTGGGTCCCGGACGGACAGTTCATTTCCACCTATGGCACCTTCACCGGCCGCGCCGAACGGACCGAGTTCATCCAAGGCCACATCGCCGCCGGCAAAGAAGACGGCGCCCGCCACCTCCTGACGAACTACGTCGTCACCGGCGACACCGACCGCGCGACAGTGACCTGCCTGGTCACCAAACTGCAGGTAGAAGCGCCGCCGTTCATCATCGCCACCGGCGTCTACCAGGACGTCGCGGTCCGCACCGCCGACGGCTGGCGCTTCGAGTCCCGCCGCCTGGACATCGACCGCGGTGTCTTCGCCCGCGCCGAGGCGGCCGCGCGATGACGGACCTGGCCGTCGAACGGTGGGGAGAATCCGGCCCGCCGATCGTCATGGTGCACGGCAGCCTGAGCTCGGCCGCCACCGCGTTCGGCGAGCAGAAGGCGCTCGCCGACCGGTTCCGGATCATCGCCCCGTACCGCAGGGGATACCGGCCCAGCCCGCCGACCAACCGCATCGATCCCGACCGGGACGCCGCCGACGTAGCCGAACTCCTCGGCGACGGCGCTCACCTGCTCGGCACGTCAATGGGCGGCGTGGTCGCCATGCGCGCCGCGGCTCTCGCGCCGGACAAGGTCTGGTCGCTCACTGTGGTCGAGCCGCCCGCCCTGCCGAACGGCTCCGGCCGTCCTGCTGCTGACCGGCTCGCGGTTGCCCTCCGCGACTACTGGGCTGATACCGCGGACAGCGACCCGGCGACGTTCGTGGCTGGGTTTCTTCGGGTGCTGAACGTCGATCTGCCGTTGCCGTCGCCGCTTCCGCCGCCGTTGCTGGAGGCTGCCCGCAACCTGATGACGGAACGGCCGTGGGAGACAGGTGTGTCGGTGGAAGCGCTGGCCCGCACGTCCTTTCCGAAGCTGGTCGTGACCGGCGGCGGCACCCCGGGGTTCGAGGATGTCGCTGATGCCCTGGCGGAAGGGTTGTCCGCCAAGCGGGTGCTGTTCCCGGGCAGTCCGCACGCGGTGCAGCGGATCGGGCAGCGGTTCAACGACGAGTTCCTGGCCCGTCTGGGCGGCTAGCGCGAGGGAGGGCCTGCCCGGCCCTCCCTCAGCCCCGCTCCCCCAGCGACCGCACAAACGCTTGGGTCGTCCGGTGTTTCGGCGCGCCCAGCACCTCCGCCGGCGTGCCCAGCTCCACGATCGTCCCGCCGTCCATCACCGCCACGCGGTCCGACACTTGCCGCGCGAAGCCGATCTCGTGCGTCACCACGATCATCGTCATCGTCCGCTCCGCGAGCCGCCGCATCACGCCGAGGACCTCGCCGACCAGTTCCGGGTCGAGCGCCGACGTCGGCTCGTCGAACAGCATCACGTCCGGCTCCATCGCCAGCGCCCGCGCGATCGCGACCCGCTGCTGCTGTCCGCCGGACAACTCGCGCGGATACGCCGCGTGCTTCTCGGCCAACCCGACGGACGCGAGCAACTCGTGCGCCTGCTCAGTGCACTCGCCACGAGACCGGCGCAGTACCCGCGTGGGCGCTTCGACGACGTTTTCCAGCACAGTGAGGTGCGGGAACAAATGGAAGCCCTGAAACACCATCCCGAACCGACGCCGCTGCCGGGCCGCCGCACGATCGCTGAGCGGGTAGTACGTGTCGCCTTTGCGCGTGTAGCCGATCAGCTCGTCTTCGAGCCGGATCTCGCCGCCGTCCAGCGTTTCCAGATGGTTCACACAGCGCAGCAGTGTGCTCTTGCCTGAACCGGACGGCCCGATCAGGCACACCACCTCGCCCTGGCCGACGTCGAGGTCCACGCCGCGCAGCACTTCGAGCGGGCCGAAGCTCTTGCGCACGCCGGACAGCCGCAGGAACGTCATCGCGAGTACTCCTTGCCCGGGCGGCCCGCGGTGAACCCGCGGCCGAAACGGCGTTCGAGGTAGCGCTGGCCGATCATCGCGAGGCTGGTCAGCACGAGGTACCACAGGCAGGCGACCAGCAGCAGCGGAATGGTCTGGTAGGTGCGGCCGTAGATGAGCTGCACGGTGGTGAGCAACTCGGTGTAGCCGACCACCGACACCAGCGAGGTGTTCTTGAACATGGTCACGAGCTCGTTGCTCAGCGGCGGGATGATCACGCGGATCGCCTGCGGCAGAACGACTCTGCGCAATCGTTGCCGCCGCGGCATCGCGAGCGCGGTCGCGGCTTCCAGCTGCCCGGCGGGCACCGACAGGATCCCGGCGCGGAAGATCTCCGCGCTGTACGCGCCGAGCACCAGCGCGAGCCCGACGACCGCGGCGGAGAACTGCGAGATCAGCCGGTTCGTCGGCACGCTGAGGAACTCCGGGCCGAACGGGATGCCGAGCGACAGCTTCGGCAGCAGGGCGCCCAGAAAGAAGATCAGCAGGAGCAGCACCAGCGCCGGGATGGCGCGGATGAACCAGATGTAGGCGGTCGCGACCCAGCGCAGCACCGGGTCGTCGGACAGCCGCATCAGCGCGACGACCACGCCCACTACGAGCCCGGCCGCGCTGCTGATCAGGGTCAGCAGCACCGTGTTCAGCAGGCCGCGCAGGATGTCGGCCGAGAACAGGTACCCGCCGACGAGACGCCAGTCCCAGCGCGGGTTGGTGATCAGGAAGTGCGCGAACATCGCGGCCAGCACGAGCGCGACGCCCGCGGTGAGCCAGCGCGCCGGCTGCCGTCGCCGGGCGAACCGGACGCTCGCCGGAGCCTCGACGGGCGCGCGGGTGGAGGTGGGGGTCGACATCAGGGCTCCTTCAGAGCGGCCCGGACGGCGGCCGTCGCGGGGACGGCCGCCGAGCGGGTCAGACGGTGACGAACTCGCCGAGCGTCCGTTCGGTGTGCGGATAGGGCGCGTCGTTCTCGTGCCCCGCCACGCCGAGACCCGCCAGCGCGGCCACGATCTCCGCGCCGCGGGTGCCCGCCAGCTCGACCGCGCGGACGTTGTCCTCGATCTGCGCGATCCGGGTGGAACCGAACAGCACCGACGCCGTCGCCGGCTGCGCCAGGCAGAACGCGAGCGCGAGCTGCGACGGGCTCGCGTCGAACGAGGCCGCGATCTCCGTCAAGCGAGGCACGAGTTCCTTGATGCGCTCGCGGATGCCGCCGGTGTCGATGCCGATCTTGCGTTCGGAGTCGAGCTTTCCGGCGAGGATTCCGCCCTCCATGGTGTCGGAGGCGTGCAGCGAGATCCCGGTGTCGGCGAACAGCTTCCGGTACTCCGCACTGTCCACAACGGACCTGCGCGCGACACTGTACTTGAGCTGAACCAGCTGCGGGGTCGGAATTCCTTGCGCCGCAGCGTGGTCATAGGCGGTGCGGAGGTCGGCGGCCGACCAGTTCAGCGCGCCCCAGCTGCGGGCACGGCCGCTGGTGACGAGTCCGGCGAGTTCCTCGGTGATCGCCGCGACGTCCATCCCGGGCCGCGGGTGCTCGGTGATGATGACGTCGACGTAATCGGTGCCGAGCCGGACCAGCGATTCGTCGAGCTGTTCGGCGAGCGGCTGCCGCGGATAGTCGAAATACCAGACCTTTTCGGCGATCGCGTATTCCTCGCGAGGTTTCCCGACGACGTCGAGGATCCGGCCGAGCAGGACCTCGGTGTGCGGTTTGTCGCGGTAGTAAGCGACGTCGAGGAAATCGATGCCGAGGTCGAACGCGCGCCGGACGAGCGCGACGCCCGCTTCGAACGTCATCCGGCTGTAGGTGTTCCACGACCCGAGCGACAGCGCGGAAACCGTGGGCCCCTCGCGGCCGATGCGGCGGTAGTCCATGTGTTTCTCCTTCTTCGTTGGACCGGGCGGCTCAGAACTGGGAACCGTTGACCGCGACCCGGTCGACGGCGATCGAGCCCTGTCCCCATTCGTCGAGGATCTTGCGGTAGGTGCCGTCCTCGACGAGCTTCTGCAGCGCACGCTGCGCGGCGTCGCGCAACTGCGTGTCGTCCTTGCGGAACCCGGCCGCGTACGGCGCGAGCCAGTGCACGCCGTCGCCGGTCAGCTCGAACTGGCCGGGGTTCTGCTTGATCAGGTAGTTCGCCGGCGCGATGTCGTTCCACGCGGTCTCGACGCGGTCGCTCTGCAGGGCCAGCACCATCGCCTGCCCGTCGGCGAACGCGTTGATGTTCACCGCGGGCTTGCCGCTGCCGACGCATTCCTTGCTGACCCGCTGCGCGTCGGTCTCCTCGATCGACCCGCGCCCGATGGCCAGCGAACGGCCGCACAGATCGTCGATTCCCTTGACGCCGTGCGGGTTCCCGGAACGGACCATCAGCGCGGTGCCGCCGCGCAGGAAGTCGACGAAGTCCATCGTGGGTTGCCGGGATTTGAAGTCCCCCACCGACATCACGGCGTCGAACCGTCCGGAAAGGACACCCGGCATGACGTTGCCGCCCTCGGTGCGCACCACCTGCACGTCCAGGCCGAGCAGCGCGGTCCACGCCTTCGTCAGGTCGACGACCACGCCGGTGATCTCGTTGTTGTTGCCGCTGTTGACAAACGCGAGCGGCGGGACGCTCGCACTGGTAGCGACGGTGATCGTTTTCTTGTCCCGGTACCGCTGCGGCACGAGCGCACTGAGCCCGGCGTCGGCCTGGACCGCCGCCTCCGCCCCGGCCCCTTTCTTCGGCACGCCTTCCGGCGCGGGCTCCTGCGGAGCGGCGCAACCGCTCAACGCCACGAGCGCCGCACACACGGCGGCGGCAACGCGCCCTCGGGTTCGGTGTCGCATCGAGACCTCCATTGCTCTCTCGGACGCCGGGAACGCTAGAAGCCGGTCCCGAACATTGTCAAGGCTTTGACGTTCAACCTTTGACAATCTCGCGGAACCTGGCAAGATCGAGAGGCGTGAGGGAGCCCGAAGCCGCCGAACCGGATTACTGGACCTTTGTCGACCACGCGGTCCGCTCGGTGAGCGAAACCCTGCCCGAGGTCGACCCGGACGCGATGCGGCTGGTGATGACCCTGCACCGGGCCACCGACCTGCTGTCCTACGACCTGCACGCCCGGCTCGGCGAGATCAGACTGAACGAATCGGCTCAGCTGAGCAGCACCGGTTTGCGGCTGCTGCTGGTGCTGTCGGCTTCCGGCCCGCTGGAGTTGCGCAGAGTGGCGGCGCTGTCGGGGATGAGCCGGGCGGCGGTGTCGGCCGCGGTGGAGAACCTGGCCGCGAACGGGTTGGTCGGGAAGGAGCCGTCGCAAGAGGACCGGCGGACGGTGCTGCTGCATCTGACGCCCGAGGGGCAGGAGACGTTCGCGCGGTGCTTCGCGGCGTACAACGCGGGGGAACAGCATTGGGCGGCGACGCTGACGGCTGAGGAGCGGGGGCAACTGGTGGGGTTGCTGACGAAGCTGATGCAGACTCAGGACGTCCAGCGGCGGGCGTGAGCATCTGACTCCGCGCCTACTCGAGCGGCAAACTCCGGATACTGCGCCCGCATGGGCTCCGTGCGTCCGATGTCGTGCGGGACCGCCGCCAGCAACAGTTCGTCGTCGGCACCAGCGGAAGCAGCCCGTGTGCAGGGCGTGCGTCCGCTGGTCAACCACTTCCCCGCAGTACGACAGGCCTGCCAGGCCGTCGACAAGCGAGGCCAGTTCGCGGCGTCCTTCCGCCCGCTGCCGCCGCGCGGAACACGAAAAGTCACTTGCTTACCCCTGATCGGACTACTTCGAGGTTTCGCGCCCGGCGCGGCGAGGTATCGCTCCGGGCGTCGTCATCCGCCAGAGGAGGAACCATGCACGCACAGCGCGGAGATTGGCTGGTCGTGAAGGGAATCCACGTGGACGTGCCGGAGCACCGGGGCCGCATCGTGGCTGTGGGGTCGCCGGACGGGGACCCGCCGTTCACCGTCCGCTGGCTCGGCGCGGACCACGAGTCGACTGTCTTCCCGGGGCCGGACGCGATCGTGCTGACCGACGCCGAGCTGGCCGCCCAGGACGCCCACGACCGGGAGCGGGCCGAGAGGCTCAACGCTCTTCAGCTGCATCTCACGACCGAAGCGTAGCCCGCCCGGACCGTCCGTGAGGGGAACCCTGAGGGAATCAGAGTCCCTCAGGGTTCCCCTCACGGCCCTCGGGTGGCAACCGCCGCGAACCTCCCGTTCCGCGATGAGGCTATTTCCCGATCCGGTTCCCGATCCAGCGCCCGATCTCGATCAGCACCACTCCCGCCGCGGCACAACACACTGCCGTCAGCGTGTAGCCGGTGTTGCTCGGGTCGAGCTCGAAAGTCTCGCGCGTCCACGGCAGCAGGAACATCAGCGCCGAAACCACCGCCATCGTCGCCACCAGCGCGGCCTTCCACCAGGTGTAGGGCCGCGCGACGACCGCCAGCACCCACAATGCCAGTGCCATCAACGTCATCAGCGCCGTGGTGCTCGCCTGGACCTGCTCGGCATGGGTGGTCGCGTTGCCGGGATGGACCAGGATGTACGCGACGAACGACGCGGCCCCGATCACCACCCCGGCCGGGATCGCCATCCGCAGCACTCGGCCGACGAAGCCGCTGCGCGCGCGGTCGTTGTTGGGGGCGAGCGACAGCACGAAGGCGGGCAGGCCGATGGTGAACCAGCCGACGATCGTGACGTGCCGGGGCAGGAACGGGTACGGCATCGCGTCCTGGCCGATCAGGCCGGGCACGCCGACGATCAGCGCCAGCAGCACCGAGTACACGGTCTTGGTGAGGAACAGGTTCGCGACGCGTTCGATGTTGCCGATCACCCGGCGGCCTTCGCCCACGACGTACGGCAGGGTCGCGAAAGCGTTGTCCAGCAACACGATCTGCGCGACCGACCGGGTCGCCGGGCTGCCCGCGCCCATCGCGACGCCGACGTCGGAGTCCTTCAAGGCGAGGACGTCGTTGACGCCGTCGCCGGTCATCGCGACGGTGTGTCCGCGAGCCTGCAGCGCCGCGACCATCGCCCGTTTCTGCGCGGGCGTCGCGCGGCCGAACACGGCGGTGCCTTCCAGCTCCTCAGCCAGCTTGCCGGGGTCTTCGGACAGCGTTCGCGCGTCGACCGGGGCCTCGCCGCCGGGCAGCGCCAGCGCACGGGCCACACCGCCGACCGACACCGCGTTGTCGCCCGAAATCAGTTTCACCGCAACGCCTTGGGCGGCGAAATAGTCCAGCGTCTCGCGGGCGTCGCCGCGGATTTTCTGTTCCAGCACGGCCAGCGCCACCGGCGTGACCTCGCCCGGCCCGGCCGGCGCGTCCACGGCGTTCGCCGCCCGGCCGAGCAGCAGCACCCGCAGTCCCTGCGCGCCGATCCGTTCGGCTTCCGCGCGCTCCTCCGACTCGGCGGGCAGCAGCACGTCCGGCGCGCCGAGCACCCAGTCGCCGTGCTCGCCGAAGGCCGCGCCGCTCCACTTCCGCGCCGACGAGAACGGCACCACCGCGGTCGGCGTCCAGTCCGGCGCGGCCGGGCAGCCCTCCGCGATCGCGACCAGGCTGGCATTCGGGCGCGGATCGGCGGCGGCGAGCGCGGCCAGCACCGTCTTCGGTGCCTCGCCCGCCTCGTGCAGCCGCCGCAGCTCGGCCAGCCGCATGGTGTTCTCGGTGAGCGTGCCGGTCTTGTCCGCGCAGACGACATCCACGCGGGCCAGGCCCTCGATCGCGGGCAGCTCGTTGACCAGGCATTGCCTGCGCCCCAGCCGGATCACGCCGACCGCGAACGCGACCGACGTCAGCAGGATCAGGCCTTCGGGGACCATCGGGACGAGCGCCGCGACCATCCCGCGCAGCGCGTCGGGCAGCTTCTGCGAACCGGAAAGCTGGTTGTAGATCGACAGCGCGCCGGCCGGGACCAGCAGGTACGTGATGACCTTCAGGATCTTGTTGATCCCGTTCCGCAGCTCCGAATCGACCAGCGTGAACCGGCCCGCCTCCTCTGCCAGCTTCGCCGCGTACGCCTCCGAGCCGACCTTCGTCGCCCGGTACGCGCCGTTCCCGGCCACCACGAAACTGCCGGACATGATCGGGTCGCCCGCGCGCTTCACCACCGGGTCCGATTCGCCGGTGAGCAGCGATTCGTCGACCTCCAGCGCATCGGCGGACAGCACCTCGCCGTCGACCACGACCTGGTCGCCCGCGCCGATCTCGATCACGTCGTCGGCGACGACCTCTTCCGGGGCCAGCTCGCTGCTCGTCCCGTCGCGGCGCACGCGCGGGCGCACCTGGCCGACGATCGCGAGCCGGTCCAGCGTCCGCTTGGCGCGCAGCTCCTGCACGATGCCGACGACGCTGTTCGCCACGATCACCCCGGCGAACAGCCCGTCCAGCAGGTAGCCGGTGGAGAAGATGATGACCGCGAGCACCGCGAAGATCGCGTTGATCCGGGTGAAGACATTCGACCGGACGATCTCCCACGCGCTGCGGCTCGTGCGCGAGGGCACGTCGTTGGTCCGTCCCGCGGCGACCCGCTCGGCCACCTCGGCCGCGGTGAGCCCGCGCGTGCTGTCCTGCGTGAGCAGGCCGTCGTCCCCTGGCATGGGTTCGACCTTACGCAGTTTCCGGGCAAACCCGTCACGTCGCCGCCCCGGCGGGTCCGCCCGTTCGGGTGACTCGGCGCAGGTCACCGCCCGAGACGGGACGCGCGGACCTCCCTCGTTCCGATCAGATCGAGGTGCACCTCACGGCGCGCGAACCGCCATCCGCCACCGGTCTTGGTGTAGCGGTCGAGGTAGTGCAGATGCCACACGGCGTCGGCGAAGCGTCCGTCGCGCGGGGTCACGTGGTGGGCAACGCAGGTGATCCGTCCGCGTGCGGTCGCAGGATCGGCGTCGGGATCGAAGACTGTGCCAGTGACGCCGTGCGCGGTCAGCGGCACGTCGTCCAGCACCGACAAGGCCGCTGCGACGGCTTCGGGACCACGATGCTCGTGGACCGGGCCGAACTCGCGAGGCGGATCCGGCAGCATGAGCACCCCGTCGTCGCCGAACAGCTGGGCGACCCCGGCGAAATCGCGCTCGTCGACGCGGGCGGCGTAACGGTGCACGAGATCGTGCAGCGCGGCCCACTCCTCGACGGGGATCACCAGTCCTGCCAAGGCACGATCGTCCGGACCGGTCCGGACAGCAGCACCCGCTCGGCCTCGGGATGCGGCGCGGGTTCCCAGTGATGTTCCCGCTCGGCGATTTCACGGCTCACCTCGACCGGATCCTCGTCCAGGTACAGCAGCCGGATCCGCAGCGAACCCGGCGCGCGTTCCTCCGCGGAGCCGATGTTCAGCGTCGAATGCTGCTGCCTGCCAAGGAAGGAGAACGTCCAGGCTCCGGCGACGCCCGGACAGGCCAGCAGGTCGGGAATGCGCGTCCGGTCCTGCCACGCGAACTGCGCGTGCGCCTCGCCGCTGTGCGGTTCGGCCAGTTCGGTGACCGTGACGTGCAGTCCGCGGTTCGGCCGGAACGGCAGCGCGTCCGCGGACAGCCGGACGCGCGGCGCGACGTAGCCGAGCACCGGCGTGAAGAACCCCAGCAACGGCCGCCGCACGCCCGGAATCAGCGGTCCGCGGCCCCACTGGAACGAGTCTTCGCCGAGTTTGCGCCATTCGGCCACGCTTTGCTCGTACGGCGGGCGGAACCAGTACATCGCGACGTAGTCGACGCCGGCCAGCTCCGGGCTCGCCGTGCCGTCGCCGGTCCAGGCCCAGCGGTCGCCGTGCGCGACGCCGGGGAGGCGCAGGTTCTCCGGCAGGTGGTCAAGCTGGTGCCACTCGTTGTACTCGCGTTTCCGCGAAGGGTCGGCCAGTGCGACGAAGGAGAAGAACGCTCGTTCGGACAACACCGGGCCGAGCCTACGAACAACGGCGCGGCGGTGGCGGCGATCGTCTCGGCGACCGGGACGGGGTCAGCTCAGCCACTGCTTCGGCGGCGGGTACACATACCGCGCGATGGTGGTGCTCACCCAGCCGATGCAGAACCCGCCGAACACCGGCAGCACGACCTGCACCTCGTGTCCGCCGCGAAGCAGGCCGGTGAGCAGGAAGACCAGCGCCCACGCGACGAGCAGCCCGGCGCTGTAGGTCCAATAGTTCCTCCGCATGGCAACCTCCCGACGCTCTCCTTCGCCAGTGTTCCCCGCGCAGATCTCGATCGCAGGTCCACTGGCCGTCTCGGCGAGCCTGAGATCAAGCCCTATGCCTCGATCAGGTCGAGGTCGCGGACGCAGAAGCCGTGGTGCTCGAAGGTCTCGTTGAGCACCGTGCGGAGGCACTGCCGCACCGAACGGCCCCGGGCGTACGGCGGCCAGACATCGTCTTCGGGCACCGGTGCCGGCGCCGCGAGCTGTGCCGCGGTGACCTCGTCGAGCCAGGCCTCAAGCTCGGCGGCTTGTGCGTCGCGCACGCGCACGATCTCGTCGAGCGACGGGTCGAGCGAGCGGTCCAGGCCGTGCGCTTCGCGGTAGGGCTCGACATCCGGTCCGATGCCCATCGGCGTGAACAGCTCCGTCGAGCCCAGGCAGCAGCGGCGGAACCACGAATCGTGGACGAAGACCAGGTGGCGCATCGTCTGCGCCGCCGACCACTCGTCGTTCACGCTGCGGCCCTCGATGCCAGGAGTACGGCGGATCCCCTCGACCGTGGCGGCCCAGCCTTCGCGGAGCTGACGCGCCGCCTCGCGCAGATCGGCGGGGTCCTCGGAGCGGATCAGCACCCGCACCGGATGCCGCCGGTCCAGCTCCGCCTCGACGTACTCGCCGACCTCGACCCCGTTCACCACGAGGTTGGAGACAAGCCCGTCGATCACGGTGTCCTGCATGACGACGCCGATCAGGCGCGCCCCCGTCAGATCGCACTCGCGGAACTCCGCACCGTGCAGGTCCTCGTCGACATACCGTTTCATGCTCCGCATCCTAGGTCCGGGCACCGACAAAACCGGCCGCCCCCGGCGTGCGGGACGGTCCTCCCGGCCGATCGCCGCGCCGGGAAACCACCCGGGAAGATTTCGGTATTCGGCCGCACAAAACGGTCTTTCACTGCCTTTCGGCCGGAAACCGAGGGCACCGAAATGCGGCTATGCTCAATTCCGTGGCGCCGAACAAAATCGTGCCTCCCGGCGGCAGTCGCCGTACGGGCTTGCTGCTCGCGCTCCTCCTCGGCGTCGCAGGCTGCTCGTCCGCGCCGCCGCCACCGCCGCGCCTGTCGCCGCCGCTGCCCGACGCCCCGCTGGATCTCACGCAGTTCACCACCAAGCCCTGCGACCTGATGACCTCTCACCAGCTGACCATGTTCTTTGTCAGCAACCAGGGAACCGCCTCCCCCGCCGCGGGGAAAACCACCTGCACCTGGATCCCCCACGACACGAAGGCCCTGACGTACGTCGCTTCTGTCGACACCACCTCAGGCGGGATTGAAGCGCTGTACCACCGCCGAGCCGCGGTGGCGAACTTCGCCCCGGTCTTCGTCCACAGCTACCCCGGCGTCCACCGAGACGACCACGACGGCCACTGCACCGTCGAAACCGGCGTCGCCGACGACACGCTGCTCAACGTCACCGTCACGGCCACCGATCCCAAGCTGGAGGCGTACGGGGACCCTTGCTACGAAGCCGACCGATTCGCCGGAATCATGGTCGCCTACCAAGCCAACCGCGCACCCTGACCGGTCAAACCAGCACGCAGTCCCCGCACTTCGGACCGTCACGATCCGGCGTCGCCCGATAAAACAGACAGCAGCTGCGACGCCGAAACCGACCGTTCTCCCGAGTCGCGGTACCAGCCAGCTCCGGCAGCTCCTCTAGCGCGGCAACGATTTCGACGACCCGGCCAGTCCACTCTGGACGCTCGGACCGCAAGACCGTCACCGCCCCGTTCAGCGCCGACGCCACATTCCCCCGCCGGACGTTCTCCGCCAGCGAGAACTGCGCCATCGCCTTGTCCAACCGTGCCAACGGACCGCGCAGCACCCGTTCCGCGAAGGCATTGACCACATCGGACGCAACCGGCAGATTCTCCGTCAAGGACAACGGAAAAGCACCGCCGAGCTTCGGCTGCCACCAAGCCGTCGAGTAGTCCGGAACCGCTCCCTCCCCGACAGCGAGGCCCAGCGCAGGCGAGAGGAGCCGCGCGGCCAGCCCGAGATGCGCGATCGACGCCGCGACCCGCAATTCCACGAAATCACCACCGAGTACAGCCCGGTTCTGCGCGATTCGCCTCCGCAGCACCGGGCCGTCATCGAGGACTTCGGACAGCGGACGCCACGGCTCGGCGGGTTCCTCGGCCGAATGCGTGTCGACGGCGAAGAACGGGCCCAGTCCGGTCAGCGGGTTCACGCCTCGACGGTAACCGCGCGCCCGCGGTCCAGCACGCGTTCGGCGAGCGGGCCGAACACGAGCGCGATGGTCGCCCACAGGATGACCTGCGCCAGCACCGAGTAGAGCCGGAATCCGACGAGTGTGTCGGCGGGGAATCCGGGGTACACGATCTGGCCGTCGGGGCCCTTGAGCGGAAGCGGGGTTTCGCTGGTCTGCGGGCCGTACTCGGCGACGTTGCTGGCCAGCGACCCCAGCGACGGCAGCAGTGCCATCAGGAGCGCGGACAGCACCACGAACCCGGCGCCCGCGACGAGCGTCGCGTTCCAGTTGCCCAGCCGCGGCGCGAGCCGTTTGCCCACGACGACAGCCGCGACCAGGAAGACCACCGACGCGACGACCATGGTCAGGTACAGCCCGGTGCGCGCGCCGATGGTGGCCTCGTGGCCGACCGCCGGCGGGTTGGCCGGGTATTTCAGGAACGGCACGAGGTACAGCGCAAGGAACCCCGCCCCGGCCACGAGCACCGCCAGCACCCGCGCGCGGATCCGGCCGACGCGGCCCAGCAGCACGGTGTAGGTCACCGCGAACAGCAGGCCCATCGCCACTCCGAAGAGCACCATGCCGAGCCCGATGCCGAGATTGCCCTGCACGGCCCGGCTGAAAATCTCGTGGCCCTCGTGTTCGCTCGCCATCCCGGCGGCCTTGTCGAGCGCCATCTGCGCCTCGTCGCGACCGGATTCGTAGTCGATGGCCGCCTGGGTCAGCGGTTCGGCGAAGATCCGCGCGAAGACGAACGCCAGCAATCCGCCCAGCGCTCCGGCGAGGAGGCCGCGCAGAATCAGCTTGTTCTGCATTGTTCGGTTGTCCGTTCCGGGCGCGTCAGTGGCAGGGGAAGCCGAGGAAGTGCCGCGCGTCGTGGACGAACTCGTGCACGTGCGTGTCGCTGCCGAAGATCGAGACCGCACCCTGGTCGACGCCGATGAAGTAGTACAGCAGCAGCGCGCCGACGACGGTCGCGCCAAGCAGCAAAGCGGCTTTCGACACGGGCAAGACGACCGGGGTGGACCGGTCGGCCGGAATGGTGGCCATGGCTCTCCTTCGGGATGACGCGTCCCTTGCGGGTGGATCCGACGACGGCTCCTCGACCTGACTCGCCCGGGATGGGCACACAGTGGCGCGACCGTGCCGGAATCTCACCGGCTTCGGGAAGCCGTCGCGCGAGCAGCACGCTACGGCGGTGTCCGGGCGGTCGTCAATCGCCCGGGGGTCCGACGTGTCGCTTATCGCCTGGTTCGCCCAGCCGGTGTGCGCGGGGTCGCACCGAACGGAGCAGGGCCGCTCACGCGGGGTTGCGGTAGAAGGCCAGGTGCTCCGGCCAGAACGCGCTTGCGGTGCGGGTCATTCGGCAGTCGCGCCGGGCTTCTCGCAGCAGCGACGGATCTCCTACGGCGAGCCGGTTCCCGTCCGCCTCGAGAATCCGGAGGCCGGTCATCGCCCGGGTCCGCTCCGGCAGCGCTCGCGGGAAGTTCTCGTCGAGCACCAGCTTCTCGAGACCGCCGACCTCCGTCAGATGCAGCCCCCGCAGATCGAGCGTCGTCGCCCCGTCGGCGCGCGAAGCGTTGCGCGGCGAGCGGGAAAGCTATACCGTGCCTGAACTAGAACAGGTTATAGTTTCGGCGGTGCGCGGGACGAGGAGCGGACATGGCAGCCAGGGTGGCCCGGAGCAACGAAGCCGACTACGTGGTCGTCGGGTCGGGCAGCTCGGGAGCTGCCGTCGCGGGACGGCTCGCGGAGTCCGGGGCCAGCGTGATCGTGCTTGAGGCGGGCAAGAGCGACGAGCAGCTGCTGTTGCGCAAGCCGGGGCTGGTCGCCCCGCTGCACGCGGTGCCCCAGTTGAAGAAGACGAGCGACTGGGGGTTCTACTCCGTCCCACAGAAACATGTTCTCGATCGGCGGATGCCGGTGCCGCGCGGGAAGGTGCTCGGCGGCTCCAGTTCGGTCAACGGGATGGTCTACGTCCGCGGCAACCGGGCGAATTTCGACTCCTGGGCGGCGGAGGGCAACACCGGCTGGGACGCCGACGGCGTCAACGCCGCGTACAAGCGCATGGAGGACTTCGAGGACGGCGAGAACGCCTTCCGCGGCGCGGGCGGGCCGATCAAGATCACCCGCAACAAGATCCCGCAGGAAGGCACGCTGAAGTTCCTCGACGCGACGGCCGACGCGATCGGCTGCGACATCATCGACGACTACAACGGCGAATCGCAGGAGGGCGTCAGCCGGATGCAGCAGAACGCTGCCGACGGCCTGCGCTACAGCGCCTCGCGCGGTTACCTGCACCATCTCGCGCCCCGGACGCTCGAGATCCAGTCCCGCGTGTTCGTGCGGAAAGTGGTGATCGAGAACGGCCGGGCGACCGGCGTCGAGGTGACCGACGCGGGCGGCAAGCACCGTACGATCCGCGCGGGCAAGGAGGTCATCCTCGCCGCCGGGTTCGTCGGGTCGCCGCAGCTGCTGATGCTGTCCGGGATCGGGCACGCCGAGCACCTCAAGGAGCACGGCATCGACGTGCTCGCGGATCTGCCGGTCGGCGACAACCTGCACGACCACATGTTCCACGCGCTGACGTTCCAGGTGTCGTCGTGCAAGAACAAGGGCACCGCGCCGTATTTCGCCCGCGGGATGGCCCGCGAGCTGCTCAAGCCGGGTTCGACGTTCCTGGCGAACTCGGTGTTCGAGGCGCTCGCGTTCCTCAAGACGTCGCAGGCCACCACGGTGCCGGACCTGCAGCTGCACCTGCTGCCGTGGGCGTACGTGTCGCCGAACCAGGACGCGCCGATCCGGCATCCGGTCGACAAGCGGCCGGCGCTGACCGTCCTCACCACGCTGATCTACCCGAAGAGCCGCGGCACGATCCGGCTCGCTTCGGCGGACCCGGCCGCGACGCCGCTCATCGACCCCCAGTACCTCTCCGACCCGGCTGACCTCGAAGTCCTCGGCGAGGGGTCCGAGATGGTGCGCGAGATCTTCGCGTCGAAGGCGTTCAAGGGCTCGATCAACGAGGAGATCCACCCGGGCAAGCAGGTGCGCGGCCAGGAACTGCGCGACGCGATCCTCAACCGCGCGACGTCGGTGTACCACGGCGTCGGCACCTGCCGGATGGGCGTGGACGACCTCGCCGTCGTCGGGCCGGACCTCAAGGTGCGCGGCGTGGACGGGCTCCGGGTCTGCGACGCCTCGATCATGCCGTCGATCACCGGCGGCAACACCAACGCGCCCTGCATCATGATCGGCGAAATGGGCGCGCAGCTGGTTCTTTCCGGCAACTGAGAAGGAGCGGAAGACCATGACCGTCACCCCGGTCCGGCCCACTCGTCCGGCCTCGGCGACCGACGAGTTCCTCCGGCGGCTCGTCGCGCGCGTGCCGGGTTCGGGCGGCGCGGTGTGGCCGCTCACCGAGGTCTACACCGGCGACGTCCTGGTGGAGCTGCCGCAGTCGACGCCCGCCGACATCGAGCAGGCGTTCTCCACCGCGCGGGCGGCGCAGGCGAAATGGGCCGCGACGCCGCTCAAGCAGCGGCTCGCGGTGTTCCAGCGGGCGCATTCGCTCTTCATCGACCGCGCGCGGACGATCGCCGACCTGATCCAGGTCGAAAGCGGCAAGAACCGGCGGATGGCGATCGAGGAAACGTGCGATCCGCCGATGATCATGAGCCATTACCTGCGCCGGGCGCCCAAATTGCTCGCTCCGACACGGCGCGGCGGACCGGTGCCGCTGGTGTCGTCGTCGACCGAGATCCGGGTGCCCAAGGGCGTGGTCGGAATCATCGCGCCGTGGAATTTCCCTTTCGCCACCGGTATTTCCGACGCCATTCCGGCACTGATGGCGGGCAACGCGGTCGTGTTGAAGCCGGACAACAAGACCGCGCTTTCGCCGCTGTACGGCGTGCAACTGCTGGAAGAAGCGGGTTTGCCGAAGGGCCTGTTCCAGGTCGTGTGCGGCGAGGGTCCGGACGTCGGCCCTACGCTCATCGACAAGGCCAACTACGTGATGTTCACCGGCTCCACCGCCACCGGCAAGGTGATCGGCGAACAGGCGGGCCGGAACCTGATCGGCTGCTGCCTCGAACTCGGCGGCAAGAACCCGATGATCGTGCTGCCGGACGCCGATTTCGCCGACGCGGTGCCGGGCGCGGTGTTCGGCGCGTTCGGCAACACCGGGCAGATCTGCATGCACATCGAGCGGATCTACCTGCCGGAGTCGCGCTACGAGGAGTTCAAGGAAGCCTTTGCCGCCAAGGCTGCTTCACTCGATGTGCGGGCGGCTTACGACTTCGGCCCGGAAATGGGTTCGCTGGTTTCGGTGGACCACATGAACCGGGTCAAGTCCCATGTGGACGATGCGGTCGCCAAGGGAGCCACCGTGTTGTGCGGCGGGCGTCCCCGGCCGGACCTCGGCCCCGCGTTCTTCGAGCCGACCGTTCTGGAAGGCGTCACGAAGGACATGCTGTGCGGGGTCACCGAAACGTTCGGCCCGGTCGTGGCGCTGCATCGGTACCGGACGGTGGACGAGGCCGTCGAGCTGGCGAATGACACCGACTACGGGCTGAACGCTTCGGTGTGGGGCAAGGACATTCGCGCGGCTTCCGCGGTGGCCGCCCGGCTGGAGACAGGCAATGTCAACGTGAACGACAGCCTGGCGACGGCGTACGCCGCCAAGGGGACGCCTTCCGGCGGGGTGAAGACGTCCGGAGTCGGTGCCCGGCACGGGGACCAGGGGCTGCTGAAGTACACCGATGTGCAGAACCTGGCAGTGCTGAAGAAGCCGGTGATGAGCCCGCGGCCGGGACAGAAGTACGAGAAGTACGTGGAAGGAATGCTCTCCGGACTGAAGATGATGCGGCGGCTCAGGATCCGGTGATGTCCGCAATGGACTGACGCACTGCCCGGACCACCTTTCCGTCCGCTTCGGCCAGTCCGCTGAGCCGGGTCCGCCGCGTCACCAGTCCGCCCAGGACCAAATCGACCAGCTGCGCGCCCACCTCCTCGGCCGACACCGGGCCGGCCGGGTCGAACCACGTCCACGCCCATTGCGCCGAGCCGAAGATCAGCAGGCTCCGCACCTCGACGTCGCACGAGCGGAACTCCCCCGACGCGACCCCGTCGGACAGCACCGCTCGCACCAGGTCGAGGTATTCCGCGCGCATCCGGCGGCCCTGCGCCATCGCCTCGTGGTCGGCGAGCCGGACGACCTCGCGCTGGAACGCGACAGTCGCCTCCCGGTCCACCACCTGGTACAGCACGAACGCGTACAGCAGCCCGGCCAGCTGCTGGGTCGGCGTCGCGAGGCGTTCGCGGATCAGCGCGGCCTCGGCGAGCCTGCGGCGCATGTACGACTCGTGCAACGCGGCGAGCAGCCGGTCCTTCGTGCCGAAGTGGTGCACGATGGTGCCCTTCGACAGCCCCAGCTCGCCGGCGATGTCGGAGAAGTTCGCGGCGTCGTAGCCGCGTTCGGCGACGTAGCGGGTGAACGTCGCCAGGATGTCCCCGGCGCGGCCTTTGGGTGGCATCGGCCCACTGTAGCCGAAGGTTTGACCACTGACCGTCCGTACGGTTACCTTCGTCCTGGTCCCCGGCGACGAAGGAGTCTCGGCATGGCATCGAGCTTGGCGCAGTGGATTGCCCGGCGCGGCACCGTCACCCCGGAGGCGGTCGCGCTCGTGGCCGCGGAGACCGGCGAGCGGATCACCTACGCCGAGCTCGAACAGCGGGTCGCGCGGCGGGCGGCGGCGCTGCGTGAGCTGGGCGTGCGCAAGGGCGACCGGGTCGCTTTGCTGGGCCTGAATTCCACTGGCTACCTCGAAACGCTCTTCGCGGTCGCCTGGCTCGGCGCGATCACGCTGCCGATCAATTTCCGGCTCGCGGCGGCCGAAGTCGAGTACCTCCTCGACGACGCCCGGCCGGTGGTCGTGGTGCACGACGACACCTTCGCCGCGCTCGCGCAGGAAGCCTCCGGCGGCCGGGCGCTGGTCGACAACAGCGAACTCGGCACGACCGAGGACCGCGTCGAACCCGAACCGACCGGGGCGGACGACGTCGCGGTGCTGATGTACACGTCCGGCACCACCGGGCGGCCCAAGGGCGCCATGCTCACCCACGGCAACCTGGAGGCGAACGCGATCAACGTGCTCACCTCCGGGGAGGGCCTGCTCCCGTCCGACAGCACGCTGACCGTCGCCCCGCTCTTCCACATCGGCGGGCTCGCGCTGTTCACCCTGCCTTTGCTGTACGCGGGCGGCACCGTGGTGGTCGCGGGCAAGTTCGATCCACAACAGACACTCGCGCTGATCCAGCGGGAGCAGGTCACCGTCCATTTCATGGTGCCCGCGATGTGGGCGGCGATGACGCAAGTCCCGGACTTCGATGCCTACGACCTGTCGCGCCTGCGCTACCTGCTGTGCGGCGGCGCGCCGTGCCCGCTGCCGGTGATCGAGTTCTACGAGGGCAAGGGACTGACCTTTGTGGAGGGTTTCGGGATGACCGAACTCTCCCCCGCCGCACTGGTCCTGGAATCGGCGTTCGTGCGCTCGCACGCCGGGTCCGTCGGACGGCCTTTCCTGCACGTCGAGGCGCGGATCGTGGACGAACGCGACGACGACGTCCCCACCGGAACGGTCGGCGAACTGGTGCTGCGCGGCCCGAACGTCTTCGCCGGATACTGGGGCCTGCCCGAAGCGAGCGCCGAAACCATGCGCGGCGGCTGGTTCCATTCCGGCGACCTCGCCCGCTGCGACGCGGACGGCTTCGTGACTTTGGTGGACCGCAAGAAGGACATGATCATTTCCGGCGGAGAGAATGTCTATCCGATCGAGGTCGAGCAGGTGCTGCACCGGCATCCGGGCATCGCCGACGTCGCGGTGATCGGCGCGCCGGATCCGCAGTGGGGAGAAACCGTGATCGCGGTGGTCGTCGCAGCCGACGGCTCGCTCGACGGGGACGCGGTGATCGCTTATTGCCGGGAAAGGATCGCCGCGTTCAAGTGTCCCCGCCGAGTCGAGGTGGTCGCCGAGCTTCCTCGCAATGCCACGGGGAAGCTGCTGAAACGCGAACTTCGCGCCCGCTACACCGACTCCGCCGCATCGGTCTCCCGGTAGGGCCGTGAGGGGAACCCTGAGGGGGGGGATGTTAACACAGGGGTGGCCACAACGCCCCGGCGCCGGCGAAGAATTAACACCCCAACAGGGGGGGGGGGCGCGGGTGGGAGGAG
>NZ_JBEXMH010000039.1:0-87760 GCF_040610415.1 Amycolatopsis sp. NPDC004079
GCCCCCAAGAGACGATTGGGTTGATAGGCCAGAAATGGAAGCACAGTAATGTGTTGTCGAGTTGACTGGTACTAATAGGCCGAGGACTTGCCCACGAAGATGTTACGCATCCACTCTACGGTTCTGAAACACCACACCGGCTGTCACCGTCTAGGTGGCGGGTGTGTGTTGTTTCGGAGTGTTTCGGTGGTTTTAGCGTCAGGGAAACGCCCGGTCCCATTCCGAACCCGGAAGCTAAGCCTGACTGCGCCGATGGTACTGCAACCGAAGGGTTGTGGGAGAGTAGGACACCGCCGAACTTACTTGAAGGAAGTCTGGGCCCCGGTCCGAGAACCCACGCGGTTCTCCCGGGGCCCAGACTCATGTTCGCGTCCGCTCGAGCAGGGCGCGGGCCGGCCGCAGGTCCGCCCGCGCGAGGTTGCTCCGAACGGGCCCGTAGGATAGTCAATTGGCCCTCGTACCGGGGGCCGTCCTCAGAATTCCAGAGTTGTCTATGGCAGGAGGCCAGGTGTCCGAGTTCGGTCGACGAGACTCAGCGGATGAGGGGTCCGGTCGGTCGGGACGCCGCGACCAGGACTCCCGCGGCGGCAGGTCCGACGCGCCCCGGGGAGACCGGCGCGGCGCGCGGCAGGACCGCGGCGGACGGGACAACGCCCACCAGGGCCGGCCCCGTCGGGACGACCGCGGCGCACGCGGTTCCGGCGGCTTCGCCGGCCGCCCCGGCCAGGGCGACGGTCCCCGCGAACAGCGCGGCGGATACGCCGGCAAACGCGACGACGACCGCGACTTCCGCCGCCGCGGCAAGCGCGAGTTCGACCGTCCGCAGGGCAAATCCTACGGCGACCGCTCCGGCGGACCCGGCGGCAAGTCTTCCTACGGCGACCGCTCCGGGCGTCCGGAAGGACGCTCGTCCTACGGCAACCGTTCCGAGGGGCGCTCCTCGTACGGCGAGCGTTCCGGCGGGCCCGGCAAGTCTTACGGTGACCGTTCGGGCCGTCCGGAAGGGAAATCCTCCTACGGCGACCGCGGGCGGCCGCAGGGCAAATCCTCGTACGGCGAGCGGTCCGGCGGGCGCTGGAACGACGACCGGCGCGGTGGCGACGACCGCCGTGGCGGTTACTCGGGCGGCGACGACCGGCGCGGGCCGGGCGGATACCGCGGCAAGGACTCCCAGGGCGGCGGTTTCCGCGACGATCGGCGCGGTGGCTACGGCGATCGCGACAACCGCGGCGGCAAGCCGGGTGATCGCGACAACCGCGGCAGTTATCGCGACGACCGCGGCGGCAAGCCCGGCGGGTACCGGGACCGGGACGACCGCGGTCCGCGTGACGGTGGATTCCGTGGCGGGAACCGGACTTCCGGTGGATTCCGCGACGATCGCACCGGCGGGAACCGGGGAGAGCGGCGCGACGACCGCGGGTTCCGTAGCGACCGCAATGACCGCGACGACCGCCGGGACAACCGTTCGGGCGGCTTCCGCGGCGATCGGCGCGACGAGGGCGGTTACCGCGGCGGGGATCGCCGGGACGATCGCTCCGGCGGGTTCCGCGACAACCGGCGGGACGACCGGCCGGGCGGGTACCGCGGCGAGCGGCGCGACGAAGGCGGTCACCGCGGTGACCGTCGGGATGACCGCTCGGGCGGGTTCCGCAACGACCGTGACAACCGTCGGGACGACCGTTCCGGCGGGTTCCGCACTGAGCGTCGTGACGAGGGCGGTTACCGGGGCGACCGGCGGGACGACCGGTCCGGCGGTAAGCGGCCTGGCGGCGACCGTCCGGGCGGGTTCCGGCGTGATCGCGACGGCGACTCCGGCGGGTTCCGCAAGGATCAGCGTGACAGTGGTTTCCGGAAGGACCGTCAGGACGACGGCTTCCGGGGGCGACGGGACGAGGTCGAGGAGACCCAGCCAGCCGCCGAATCCGCGGTAGCCGACGAGGCAACTGCGAGCGCTGACGTCCCGGCGGAGCGCGTCGAGCGTGCCGAGGTAGCTGAGGGCCAGGAGCGACGCGACACCAGTGAAGACCGGGGCGAGCGGCAGGACCGTCGGGAGCGCGACAACCGCAGCGACCGCGGCGGCCGGGACAGCCGGGGAGACCGCGACAGCCGTGACCGTCGCGACCGCAGGGACGACCGTCCCCGCACCAAGCGGCCGGTGACTGTCGAGGAGCAGGACGCCGCTCTGGCGCGCGAGCTGCTCGAAGCGCCGGAACTGCCCGAGGACATCGAGTTCTCCGACCTCGACGAGGAAGTCCGCCGTGAGCTGCGGACCCTGCCGAAGGGGCTCGCGGAGACCGTCGGGAAGCACCTGGTCGCCGCCGGCGGGCTCGTCGACAGCGATCCGGAGGCCGCGCTCGAGCACGCCCGGTACGCGAAGACCAAGGCGTCGCGGGTGCCGATCGTGCGCGAAGGGCTCGGGCTGGTCGCCTATCACGCGGGCAACTGGCAGGAAGCGCTGTCCGAACTGCGCGCCGTCCGGCGGATGACGCGCAGCGACGAGCACATCGCGATCATCGCGGACGCCGAGCGCGCGCTGGGCCGCCCGGAGCGCGCTCTGGACCTCGCCAAGGAGACCGACAAGGAACGGCTCACCAAGGCGACCCAGGTCGAGCTGGCGATCGTCGCGGCGGGTGCGCGGCGCGACCTCGGGCAGCTGGACGCGGCCGTCGTGTCCCTGCAGGGGCCGGACCTCGCGGCGGCCAAGCGCGACCCGTGGAGCGCGCGCCTGTTCTACGCCTACGCCGACAACCTCGAGGCCGCCGGGCGCAAGGAAGAGGCCGTGCAGTGGTTCCTGAACGCCGCTGAGGCCGACGCCGAGGACGAGACCGACGCCGCCGAGCGCGCCGCGGACCTCGCGAACGAATCGAACGAGGCGAACGCGCCGAAGGAGCCAGCCGAGTCGGCCGAGGCAGCGGAGCCGACCGAGTCAGGCGAGCCGACCGGGTCGGATGACTGACGTGGCCTACGACGCGCTGCTGTTCGATCTCGACGGCACCGTGTACCACGGGCCGCAGGTGATCGACGGGGCCGCGGAAACCGTGGCCGCCGTGCGCGAGCAGGGCACGGCGGTCCGGTTCGTGACCAACAACGCGTCAAAGGCCCCGTCCGCGGTCGCCGAGCACCTCCGGGACCTCGGCATCACCGCGGACACCGACGAGGTGCACACGAGCGCTCAGGCGGCAGCCGCGCTCCTGCGGGACCGGCTGCCCGCCAGCGCGAAGGTGCTCATCGTCGGCACGGCCTCGCTCGGCGACCAGATCACCGCGGCGGGGCTCGAGCCCGTGCGGACCGCGGGCGACGACGTTTCCGCTGTGGTGCAAGGACATTCGCCGGAAACCGGATGGGCGGACCTCGCCGAGGCGAGCATCGTGATCCGGGCGGGCGGGCTGTGGGTCGCCACGAACACCGACACCACGCTGCCGACCGAGCGCGGGCTGATGCCGGGCAACGGATCCATGGTCGGCGCGCTGAAGATCGCCACCGGCGCGGAACCGGTGGTCGCCGGGAAACCGGAGCCGTTGCTGTTCGAGACGGCTGCGCGCTCGGCGAAGGCGAAGCGTCCGCTGGTGGTCGGGGATCGGCTCGACACCGACATCGCGGGTGCGGTCGCGGCGGGTCTCGACTCGCTGTGCGTCCTCACCGGGATCGCGACTCCGGCGACGCTGCTCACCGCGATTCCGGCGGAACGGCCTACTCATCTGAGTGCGGATCTCACCGCGCTCGCGCGGCCAGCGGACGAATTGCGCGTCGGAAAGCGGTCCGGCTGGGAAATCAGCGAAAACGACGTGCTGACCGTGCGCGGCGAAGGGGACAAGCTCGACCTGCTGCGCGCGCTGTGCGATTCGGCGTGGCGGACCGGGGCGACCCAGGTGCGCGCGGAAGGCGACGCGGCCGCGTCGGCAGTGACCGGGCTCGGGCTCGCCTGACTGGTAGTTTGGGCCTGTGCACCCGAACGTTCCGCGGCCGGTTCCCGGACCCCCGCTGATCCCCGGACCCGGCCCGCAGCAGACTGACCCGCGGGCGGGCATCGACGAGGCCGTCGCCGGGCTCGACGACCTCGACACGCTGCCGCCCGCCGAGCACGTGGACCGCTTCGAGGCCGTGCACACCGAGCTGACCGTGGCCCTGTCCAGCATCGACAAGGTCTGACCGGCGTGGCCAAACGGGCCAGGCTCGACGCGGAACTCGTGCGGCGCGGACTCGCCCGCTCCCGCGAACAAGCCTCCGTGCTGATCACCGGCGGCAAGGTCACCGTGCGCGGCATGGTCGCCACGAAACCCGCCACCGGCGTGGAAAACGACGCGCCGATCGTCGTGAAGGACGAGGACGACCCGGGCTGGGCGTCGCGCGGCGCGCACAAACTCCTTGGCGCGCTTGACCGTTTCGGGCCGGAAGGGCTGACCGTCGAGGGCCGCCGCTGTCTCGACGCGGGCGCATCCACTGGCGGGTTCACGGATGTCTTGCTGCGGGGCGGCGCGGACAAGGTCATCGCCGCGGACGTCGGGCGCGGGCTTCTCGTGTGGAAGCTGCAGACCGACGATCGCGTCGTGGTTCTCGACCGCACGAACGTCCGCAACCTGACTCCGGACGTCCTCGGCGGCCAGGTCGACCTCGTCGTCGGCGACCTTTCCTTCATCTCGCTCAAGCTCGTGCTGCCCGCGCTCGCCGCCTGCGCCCGCGACGGCGCGGATCTCGTGCCGATGGTCAAACCGCAGTTCGAGGTCGGCAAGGACCGGCTCGGCAGCGGCGGCGTGGTCCGCGATCCCGAACTGCGCGTCGAATCCGTGCTGGGCGTGCTCGCCGAAGCCGCGAAGCTCGGCCTGTCGCTGCGCGGGGTCGTCGCGAGCCCGTTGCCCGGGCCGTCCGGGAACGTCGAATACTTCGTGTGGCTCCGCAAAACGGGGCCGGAAGACAGCGGCATCGACGACATCGGCGATGCCGAGCGGCTCGTTCGCGCCGCAGTCCAGGAAGGACCTCAGTGACCGCCGACCGTGAAGTGCTCCTCGTGGTGCACCCCGACCGGGACACCACCCGGGAGGCCGCCCGCGAGGTGTCCCAGCGATTCGCGAAGGCCGGGATCCGGCTTCGCGTGCTCGACGAGGACGTTCTCCGGCTGATCGACCCGGACGGCTGCATGGCCAAGCCGTGCACCGTGGTCGCGCCCGAGCACAATCCGGCCGAGGGGGCCGAGCTCGTGTTCGTGCTCGGCGGCGACGGAACCCTGCTGCGCGCCGCGGAACTCGCCCGCCCGGCCGAGGTGCCGGTGCTCGGCGTCAACCTCGGCCGCGTCGGCTTCCTCGCCGAGGCCGATTCGGACGCGCTCGCCGACGCCGTGCAGCGCGTGGTCGACCGCGAGTACCACGTAGAGGACCGGATGACGGTCGACGTCACGGTCACCGTCGACGGCGCGGAGATCTACCGCACCTGGGCGCTCAACGAGGCCAGCGTCGAGAAGTTCAGCCGCGAGCGGGTGCTCGACGCGCTGATCGAGGTCGACGGCCGTCCGGTGTCGTCCTTCGGCTGCGACGGCGTCCTGTGCGCGACGCCGACCGGCTCCACCGCGTACGCCTTCTCCGCGGGCGGGCCGGTGCTGTGGCCGGACGTCGAGGCGCTGCTGGTGGTGCCGAGCAACGCGCACGCGATGTTCTCCCGGCCGCTGGTCGTGTCGCCCGGGTCGGTGATCACCGTCGGCATCGACCCGACCGGTCCGAAAGCGGCGCTGACCTGCGACGGGCTGCGATCGTTCGACTTGGCGCCGGGCGCTTCGGTGCGCGTGGTGTGCGGCAGGCAGCCGGTCCGGCTGGTGCGGCTGTGGGACGGCGTGTTCACCGACCGGCTGGTGTACAAGTTCGGCCTGCCGGTGCGCAGCTGGCGCGACCGGCGCGGCGGGGAGCGTCCGGGCAGCTGATTCGCGACGCGCCCGCACAAGTGTTCGACCAGCGAAAAGAAGAGTTAGCGGACCTCGGGCGCACAGAACGTCGGTGCGGGCCGCTACCGTATGCGTCGTGCTGGCCGAGATGCGCATCCAGGGCCTCGGAGTCATCGAGGAAGCCCTGCTGGAACTGCACGCGGGCTTCACCGTGGTCACCGGTGAGACGGGTGCGGGCAAAACCATGGTCGTCACCGGGCTGCATCTGCTTTCGGGCGGACGGGCCGAGGCGTCGAAGGTCCGGAACGGGATGCTGAAGGCATTCGTCGAGGGCCGGTTCACCGTGGGCAAGGACGACGCGGCCGCCCGCATCGTCACCGATTCGGGGGCCGACGTCGACGAGGACGGCAGCGTCATCGCGCTGCGCACCGTCGCGGCCGACGGGCGCTCGCGGGCGCACCTCGGCGGCCGGTCGGTGCCGGTCGGGGTGCTGGCCGAGCTGTCCGAGCAGGTGATCGCCGTGCACGGGCAGAACGACCAGCTGCGGCTGCTGCGCCCGGCCGAGCAGCGCGCGGTGATCGACCGGTTCGCCGGCGAGGACGTCGGCGGGCCGCTCGCGCGGTACCGCCAGGTCCGCGAGGAATGGCTGGCCGTGCTCACCGAGCTGAGCGAGCGCTCCAACCGCTCCCGCGAGATGGCGCAGCAGGCGGACCTGCTGAAACACGGGCTGAACGAGATCGACGCGGTCGCGCCCGAACCGGGCGAGGACGTCGAGCTCACCGAGCAGATCAAACGCCTGGCCGCGGTCGACGAACTCCGCGCGATGGCCACCGAATCGCACGCGGCGGTGTCCGGCGCGCAGGACGGCGACCCGGACGCACCGGGCGCGCTCGGCCTGGTCGGCGAGGCGGTGCGAAGGCTCGCCTCGGCGGAGGATTCCGCGCTGCGCGACCTCGTGCCGCGGCTGGAGGAAGCTTCCACGCTGCTGAGCGACGTCGGCGCGGAGCTGGGTAGCTACGTCGAGAATCTGGACGCGGACCCGGCGCTGCTGGAGAAGGTGCTCGCGCGCCAGGCCGATCTCAAACGGCTCACCCGCAAGTACGCCGCCGATGTCGACGGCGTGCTGGCGTGGGCCGAGGACGCGCGGCGCCGGCTCGAGTCGATGGACACCTCCGAAGAGGCATTGGCCGGGTTGGCGTTACGCCGCGACGAGCTGGCTGTGCAGCTGGTCGCGCACGCCACCGAGGTTTCCGCCGCGCGCGGCAAGGCGGCCGCCGAGCTCGCGACGGCGATCACCAAGGAACTGTCCGGTCTCGCGATGGGCCAGGCGGAGCTGGAGATCACCGTCGAACAGCGTCCGGCCGAGCACGGCGACCGGCAGGCGCTCGCGATCGACGGACACGCGGTGCACGCGGGCCCGGACGGCGTCGACGAGGTGGAACTGCTGCTGCGGGCGCACAACGGCGCGCCGCCGCTGCCGGTGCACAAGGCCGCCTCGGGCGGTGAGCTGTCGCGCGTGATGCTCGCGATCGAGGTGGTGCTGGCGCACGCGGACACCGTGCAGACGCTGGTGTTCGACGAGGTCGACGCCGGGGTCGGCGGCCGGGCCGCGGTGGAGATCGGACGGCGGCTGGCGCGGCTCGCGCGCACGCACCAGGTCCTGGTGGTCACGCACCTTCCGCAGGTCGCCGCGTTCGCCGATCAGCATCTGGTGGTGGACAAGGGAACCAGCGGCGGCGTCACGCGCAGCGGCGTGAAGACGCTCGACCAGGGCGACCGGGTGCGCGAGCTGGCGCGGATGCTCGCGGGCATGGACGGCACCGAGACCGGCCGCGCGCACGCCGAGGAATTGCTTGCCACCGCGGAGAAAGACAAGGCGAAGAACACCGGCGCGAAGCGCAAGCGCGCGAAGAAGGGCTGAGGCGGATTCCATGACCTGGGCCACGCTGGCCGACGTCGAAGCCGAACTCGCCCGCGCGCGGCGGGAGGACGATCTCGACCGCTTCCTCGAACTCCTCGGCGACGAGGAGCTCTTCGTGCCGATCCACCGGGACGAGGCGGAGCGGCTCGCGCGGGAGCGGACCTGGTCGCCCGCGAAAGCCTGCTGCGCGCACGGCGGCGAACCGTCGCTGCAGGTGTTCACCCGCGGCGCGCTGCCGGATTTCGGCACCGACGTGGTGTTTCTCAGCGGGGATCTCGACTGGGCCACGCACGGTCTCGGCCACGGGGAACAGGTTGTGTTCAACCGCGGCACGCTCGCCGAATGGCGGGTGGGCGCGAACGCCGTGCTGCCGTGGGTCGACGCGAACCCGCACCGGGTCACCGCGGTGGAGCAGCAGGTCGAGCGGCTTTACACGGCCAGGTACGGGCTTCTCGACGGTCCGGTCGCGCACGCGCTCGCGTGCGGCGCGCACCAGGCGGTGCTGTCGGCCGAACCGTGGAACGTCCTCGACGCGCGCTACCACGATTACGTCGCCGAGGTCCGCGGCCTGCGCGACTGGTGGGGCGTCGCGGACGCGACCAGCTGGCGGGCCGCGATGGACCGGCTGCTCGGCGATTCCTACCAGCTCACCACCGGAAACCTCGTGCTCGTGCTGCGCGCCCGCAGCGGGCTGGCGCTGGACGTGTACGGCTGGGTCGAAGTGGTCCGGGAATGGTGCGCCGAAAACGACGCCGAGGACCAAGCCGAGCCGCTCGTCGACGCGGTGCGCCGGATCGTGCGGTACGAACAGCGGTTTCGCGCCGACGGCCTGCTCGCTCCGGACGGCGTGGTGGACAGCATCATCGGCTGGGACGTCGGCCGCGCGGTCGAACTGGCGCGCTGGGGCCTGGCGGTCGGGTACTGCGACGCGCTCACCGCGGAATTGATGGTGCTGGAGGCGGGCGCGATCGCCCGCCGCTACCACGAATCGTGGGCGGAACTGGCCACCGGCTATGTGCTGGGCAGGCTGCTGGCGCTCGACGGCGAGGAGTTCGGGCCGGAGTACGTTTCGGCCGCCCGGGTCCGCCACCGGCTGCTGAACGATCCCGCGAGCCCCTGGTCCACCCTCGATTTCGGAGCGTGCGGACCGCACAGTTAATCCCGGCTCCGCACTCCGCGCGACATGGCTCACCACAATGAGTCATGTCCGCTTCGGCGCGTCGGCTCCGTACCCACGCACAAATTTGTCACCATCAGCCACATGAAGCTCACTGGTCTTCTCGCGCGGAACCACGAAGCCCTTCCCGGCGTCATCGGTGTCGCGCGGGTCGACCGGCGCACGCGGGAGCTGCTGCGCCGGGTCAGCGCGGGCGACATCGTCGTGCTCGACCAGCTCGACCTCGACCGGGCCACCGCCGACGCGCTGGTCGCCGCCGAGGTCGCCGCGGTGGTCAACGCCTCGCCGTCGATCTCCGGCCGGTTCCCCAACCTCGGCCCGGAAATCCTGGTGGCGGCGGGCATCCCGCTGATCGACTCGGTCGGCGGCGAACTGCTGCGCACCGTCAAGGACGGCACGAAGCTGCGCGTGCACGAGGGCGCGGTCTACCTGGGGGAGCGGCAGCTGGCGACCGGGGTCGAGCAGACCCCGGAAAGCGTCGCCGACCAGATGATCGAGGCCAAGGCCGGGATGTCCACCCAGCTGGAAGCCTTCTCCGCCAACACGATCGAGTTCCTCCGCCGCGAGCGGACGCTGATCCTCGACGGCGTCGGCGTGCCGGAGCTGAAGGTCCCGGTGCGCGACCGGCACGTGCTGGTCGTCGCCGCGGGGAACGGGCACGCCGAGGACCTCAAGAAGCTCAAGAAGTACATCGGCGAGCACCGGCCGGTGCTGGTCGGCGTCGACGCCGGCGCGGACACCCTGCGCGCGCAGGGCTACCAGCCGGACGTCATGGTCGGCGACCCGACCGGGATCGGCACCGCGACGCTGCGCAGCGGCGGCGAGGTCGTCGTCCCCGCGCAGCCGGACGGGCACGCCCCGGGCGTCGAGCGGATCCAGGACCTCGGGATCGGCGCGGTCACCTTCCCCGCGACCGGCAACGCCGAGGACCTCGCCCTGCTGCTGGCCGACGCGCACGGCGCGAGCCTCGTCGTCACCGTCGGGTTCCAGGCCACGCTGCGGGAATTCCTCGACCACGGCCGGTCCGGGTCGAACCCGTCCACGTTCCTCACGCGGCTCAAGCTCGGCACCAAGCTGGTCGACGGCAAGGCCGTCGCGACGCTGCACCGCAGCCGGGTGTCGCTCGGCGCGGTCGCCCTGCTCGTCCTCGCCGCCATCGTCGTCGTCGTGGCCGCGCTGCTGGTCTCCGACGTCGGCTCCGTCTACCTCGAGTGGATCCAGCACACCTGGTCCACGTTCGTCGCCTGGGTGAAGGGTCTCTTCACGTGATTTCCCTGCGGTACCACATCGTTTCCATCACCGCGTGCTTCCTGGCGCTGGCCGTCGGCGTGGTGCTGGGCTCGACCGCGCTCAACGGTTCGCTGCTGTCCGGGCTCGCGGACCAGAAGAAAGACCTCGGCACGCAGGTGTCCGACCTCGAGGCGCAGCGCAACGCGCTCAAGGCGCGGCTCTCCGACGCGGACGCGTTCGCCGGGACGATGGGCCCCAAGGTCGTCGCGGGCGCGCTCGACAAGCGCAGCGTCGTCATCGTCACCACGCAGGACGCGCGCCCGGCCGACCGCGACGCGCTCAAGAAGCTCGTCGGCCAGTCCGGCGCCTCGGTGACCGGCGAATTGCAGCTCACCAACGCGTTCACTGACCCGGCGAAGGCCGACCAGCTGCGCGACGTCGTCACGCGGCTGCAGCCGGCCGGGGCGAAGTTCCCGACCGCGGGCGACTCCGGCACGCTCGCCGGCGCGCTGCTCGGTTCGACGCTGCTGCTGGACAAGGCGAGCGCGAAACCGCAGTCGAGCGGCGACGAACTCGCCGCCGCGCTCGGCGGACTGACCGACGGCGGCTTCGTGAAGCCGAGCCAGGGCGTGCAGCCCGCGCAGCTCGCGATCGTGCTGACCGGAGCCCAGGAAACCGGCGACGGCGCGGGGGACCGGGCCGCGACGATCGCGCGGTTCGCGGCACAGATGGACCGTTCCGGTGCGGGCACGGTGCTTGCCGGCGACCCGGGTTCGGCCGAGGGCGCCGGTCCGATCGGCGTGGTGCGCGCGGACACCTCGGCGACGTCGATCCTGTCCACTGTGGACAACGCGGATTCGGCGGCGGGCCGGGTCGCGACGATTCTGGCGCTGCAGGAACAGCTCAACGGCGGTTCCGGTCGTTACGGCATCGCGGGCAACGCACAGGCGATCGCGCCGGGCGTGACCGCTTCGGGGAACTGAACGAGAGACTTTCCGCCTCCCGCAGAAGAGTCAGCGGCGGTACTGGATTCCCTTCGAGGGTGGGGGAATCCGGTACCGCCGCTGACTTTGTCGCGCCCGTCGCGGTCGGGCGGACGTCGGCAATGCGGACAAGAGTCGGCGGCGGCACCGGATTCCCTTCGGGGTAGGGAAATCCGGTACCGCCGCCGATCATTCACGCGCCTGCTGCGGGGTCAGCAGGCGCCGTTGTCAGCCCAGACCGCGGCGCTGCCGGGCTGTTCGCCTCGCGTCCACCACTTGGCGGACCAGCGGTGGCCGTTGAAGGACACCACCGCGCCCGCGTTGTAGGACTGGGAGGTGTTCCACGCGGCCGGGCACGCGGTCGTGGGACCGCCGCCGCCCGCGCAGGCTCCGTTGTCCGTCCAGACGTCGGCGCTGCCGGGCTGCTCGCCCTGCGTCCACCACTTCGCCGTCCAGGTGTGGTTGTTGTACGACACGACCGCGCCGCCGTTGTAGACCTTGCCGGAGTCCCAGGCCGCCGCTGTGCACTGGCCGCCCGGCGGAGTCGTGGGAGTGGTCGGCGTAGTGGGCGTGGTCGGGGTCGTCGGAGTGGTCGGCGTAGTCGGGGTCGTGGGTGTGGTCGGCGTGGTAGGCGTGGTAGGCGTCGTCGGGGTGGTCGGCGGCGGGCCGGAACAGCCCTCCGTCGGCGCGGCGAGCCCGTCCACGACGGCGTGGAACAGCGTCGAATCAGGGTCGAGGTCATACAGCGAGAACATCATCGCGCCGCCGAGGCCGTTGCAATGGATGTAATCGGTGCGCGCCTTGATCGACTGTTTCGACGAGCCGCCGTAGAAGCTCGTCCCGTCGTAGAACCACGCGGATTGCGTTGTCGGGTCCCAGAACGTCGTCGACGGATTGTCGACCACGCCGGAAAGTTCCTTGTACATCGCGACCCCGGGAACGTTGCCGCTCAACGGATGCGGAGCGGACGGACCGGTGGCCGTTTGGTACAGCCCGTGGTTCGAGCCCGCGGGCACGCCTGTCCAGCCGCGATAGTAGAACGGAATGCCCAGGGTCAGCTTCGACGCCGGGAACCCGCCGGGGATGCCGTACGCCGGATCCCCTTGCGTGTAAGCCTTCATCACCTGATCGATGGTGTATTTCTCGGTGCCCGGCGGGATCGTCGGGGACGGGTCGTTCGGCGCCGGGTAAAGCGGGTCCTGGAAGTTCGTCGGACCGGTCTTGTCCCACGCGCCGTGCATGTCGTAGGTCATCGGGTCCGCGAAGTCCATGTACTGGTGGATCTTGTCGGTCTCGATCTTCGCGATCTTGTCCTGGCCGCCGGGCAGGGCGGCCGAGAGCGCGTAGTGCTTGCCCAGTGCGTCCATCTGGCTGCGGAACTCCGCCAGCAGCGCGGTGAAGTTCTGGGTGTCGTTCGGGCTGTAGTGGTTGCCCGTGTGCCCGCCGGGGTGCGCCGGGTACTCCCAGTCGATGTCGAACCCGTCGAAGATGTTCGCGGCGGTGCCGGGGCCGCCGAAGCCGCCCGCGTTCGGGATGTTGCCCTTGATGAACATGTCGATGCAGGAGCTGACGAACTTCTTGCGCGAGGCGTCGCTCGCCGCCGCGTCGGAGAAGTACTTCGAATACGTCCAGCCGCCGAGCGACAGCAGCACCTTCAGGTTCGGGTGCCGTGCCTTGAGTTCCTGCAGCTGGTGGAAGTTGCCGACGATCGGCATGTTGTAGGTGTCGGCGGAGCCGTCGACGCTGATGTCCGAGCCGAACGACTTCTGGTAGTCGGCGAACTGGTCGCCCGCGCCGTCGCCCGCGTTCGGGTCGTCCTCGCCGCCGGGGTCGGGGGTCGTCGCCTTGGTCGTCTCGAAGCAGGTGAGGTTGCTCGGGTCGATGTTCTCGAAGTCGTAGAGCAGGTAGTCGATGTTGTCGGCGATCTTGTCGACGTTCTTGAGGTAGTAGGCGTTCTGGTAGATGCTCCATTGGTCGAAGTAGGCGATGCGCATCCCTCCCGAGGAGGGCGCGGGCGTCGCGGTGGCCGGGGCGGGCCGGGCCAGGATGGTGAGACCGGCCACGACCACGGCGGCCAGGGCGGCGCAGGCCACGGCCAGCGGTCTCAAGGTCCGGTGGGGCATAAGCGTTTCTCCCTCGCACAAGCGAAGTCCGCCTGCCGCACGGGAATGCGCGGCAAGCGTCGGACAACGGGTGATCACTGCAGGAGCGGGGGCCGGCCCGCATTCGAATGTGAACCAGGGCACAGCCGGAGTCAATACTGTGGACTAGACCAATTTCCAGGCCGGGGCGTTTTGTGGTGAAGTGTCCGGAAACGCCCGACGAACGGCCTGTTCCAAGCGGGGCGAGTGGTCCGGTGGCATCGGTTCACCCGTACGGGTGTGGCTGACCCGACACCCGATCCGTGCGGCATCAGGCGAGTCTCAGGAAGATCATGGGTGGCTCACAGCTGCGCACGAGAGCCTGGCACCATGAGCGCCAACGACCCCGGGAGCACGGCCGAACGATGACCACTACCGAGATCCCGCTCGTCCGCACGGACGAGCCGGCGCCCGCCAGATCGCCGCACCTGCGGCAGCTCGATTTGTACCGCGTCGTCACGTTCGCCCTGGTCATCCTCATCCACGTGATCGGCTCCACGACGTTCCAGCAGGACGTGGTCGCCGACGCGATCCAGACGCCGCTGCACCTGACCCGCGAAGCGTTCTTCGCGCTGACCGCGTTCGTGCTCGTGCTGGGCTACCGGGACCGTCCGGTGCTGGCCGGGAAGTTCTGGCGCAAGCGGTTCCCGCTGGTCGCGGTGCCGTATGTGGTGTGGACGGTCATCTACCGGGTTTATTCGCTGATCACCTCGGATCAGCCGTTCGGGTCGATCGGCGCGCAGCTGCGCACGCTCGGACTGGACCTGCTCACCGGAAACGCCTGGTACCACATGTATTTCATGCTGGTGACGCTGCAGGTGTACCTGCTCTTCCCGTTGCTGGCCAAGCTGTTCGACCTGATCCGCCGGCGTCCGTGGACGGTGCTGGCGGTCTCCGGCACGATCCAGGCGGCGGTGGCGATCTTCATGAGCTACCCGCCCGCCGTGCTGGGCTACGGCTTCGTGAGCCAGTTCTTCGCGACTTTCGTCGTGTACCAGTTCTATATGCTGCTCGGCACCGCGGCGGCGCTGCACTTCGAGGCGGTGCACGCCTGGCTGCGCACGCATTCGCGCTGGGTGCTGCTGGCGATGGCGGGCGGGCTCGTGATCGCGGAGACCGGCTACTTCGTGAGCGTCCGCTTCGGGGAGTGGCCGGAGATGGCGTCGGACGCCTTCCGCCCTTACCTGATCCCGTGGTTCGTCGCGGCGATCGCCGGGATCTACCTGGCGGGCGCGCGCTGGGCGGAGAGCAGGCAGCGCGGCGGGCGGTTCGTGTCCTGGGCGGTGAACCGGTCGTTCGCGGTGTTCCTGACCCACCCGATCGCGATCGCCGTGCTGGACCCGCTGTTCGTGTACGTCGGCGACAAGTTCGGCGCGCCGTGGACGACGCTGGTGGCGTACCCGGCGACGATCGCGCTGACCTTCGGGATCGTCGAGGTGCTGCGGCGGCTGCCGTGGAGCAAGGCGCTGACCGGGCGCGCGCGGGTGCCGGTGCGCGCCTGAGCGGTCATTCGCCGGGCCAGGTCCGGTGTTTGTCGAGCGGGCGGGCGTAGGACCCGGCCCGGCTGGTGCGCAATCCCAGCGCCACCAGGGATTCCGCGAGCCGGACCGCGGCGGCGACGCCGTCGACCACCGGGATGTCGAGCATCGCCGACATCTTGCGGTCCAACCCGGTCATCCCGGCGCAGCCGAGCACGAGCACCTCGGCCCCGGCGTCTCGGGCCCGCGATCCCGCGGTGAGCAGGGCCGATTCGGTCCGTTCCTCGTCGCGCAGCTCCAGCACGCTCAGCCCGGTGCCGACGACCGCGACGCAGTTCCGGTCCACTCCGGCCGAATGCAGGCTGTCCTCGATCAGCCCGCACGTGCGGTCCAGCGTCGTCACCACTCCGTACCGGCGGCCGAGCAGTCCGGCGAGATGCGCCGCGGCCTCGGTGATGTCGACCACCGGCACGTCCAGCAGTTCCCGCGCGCCCTCGCGGCCGTGCTCGCCGAAACCGGCGAGGACGACGGCGTCGAACGTTTCCTCGGTGGTGCGCAACAGGTCCAGCACCGCCGCCGCGGACAGGAAGCTGTCCAGCCAGCCCTCGGCCGATTCCGGGCCCCACTTCGGCGTCAGCGCGACGATTTCGGTACCGGGGCTGGCTGCGGCCCGCGCTCCGGTCTCGATCTCCTTCGTCATGGCCTCGGTGGTGTTGCAGTTGGTGACGAGGATCCGCATCAAGCCCTCCGCTGGCGGTACGAAACGGCGTAGTAGAGCAACCCGGCGCTGGCGGTGCCGAGGAACCAGGAGTACGGCGCGGCCGGGGCGAAGAACGGCACCAGCGCGATCACCGCGGACAGCACGGCGCACGGCAAGAAGGTCGCCATCGCGCGCGGATTCACCTTGGGGTACTTGCCGTCGCGGACGAACAACTGCTCGACGTCGACCTCGCCGCGGCGGATCAGGTAGTAGTCGACGATCATGATCCCGAACAGCGGCCCGAGGAACGCACCGAGCCCGCCGAGGAAGTAGTTGACCACCACCGGCGACGAGTACAGCTTCCACGGCAGCACGCACAGCGCGGCGACGGCGCTGATCATCCCGCCGACGGTGAACGAGATCCGCTTCGGCCAGATGTTGGCCAGGTCGTAGGCGGGGGAGACGAAGTTCGCGACGATGTTGACGCCCATGGTGGCGATGGCGAAGGTCAGCGCGCCGATGATCAGCACCGGCGTGTTGTGCACCTTGGCGAGCAGTTCGGCCGGGTCGGTGATCGCCTCGCCGAACACCTGCAGGCTGCCCGCGGTGACGATCACCGACAGCAGCGCGAACGCCGTCGAGTTCACCGGGAGGCCCCAGAAGTTGCCGCGCCGCACCGTTTTCTGGTCCGGGGCGTTGCGGGAGAAATCGCAGAAGTTGAGCATCAGCGTGCCGTAGGTGGACAGGATCAGCCCGGCCGCGCCGAACCACTGCCGCACCTGCTCGCCGCCGGACAGGCGCCGCGGGCTGCTGGTGAACGAGATGTGCCAGTGGCTCGCGGCGAGGATCCAGACCGCGAGCGCGATCATCACGACCCAGATCAGCGGGCCGCACCAGTCCTGGAACTTCCGCACCGCCTCCATGCCTCGGGTCAGCACGAACGCCTGCACCAGCCACAGCGCCACGAAACACATCCAGCCGAGCGCGTGCAGGCCGAGGAAACTGTGCTCGGTCAACGGTTTCAGGCCGGGGTCGATCGCCAGCACGAGCAGCGTGATGGCGACGCTCGCGAGATAGGTCTGGATGCCGTACCAGAAGATCGCGATCACCGCGCGGATCAGCGCCGGGAGGTTCGCGCCGAACGTGCCGAAGCTGATCCGCGCCACCACCGGGAACGGGACGCCGGTGCGCTGCCCGATCCGGCCCATCAGGTTCATCCCGAAGAAGATGATCACGAACCCGAACAGCAGCGCGGTGAACACCTGCCAGGCCGACAGCCCGAGCACGAACAGCCCGGCGGCGAAGGTGTAGTTGCCGAGGTTGTGCACGTCCGACATCCAGAGCGCGAAGATGTCGTACACCTTCCAGCGGCGCTCCTTGGCGGGCGCGAGGTCCTCGTTCCACAGCCGGGGATCGGGTTCGGCGGTGCGGGTCGCGCTGGTTTCGGTGGACGGGGCGTGCGTCATTGCAGACCTCCGGTCGACGTGCCGGCAGCTTTGGTATCCCAAACTTGGGATCCCAAATATCGCTCCGCGTGGCTGCTGAGTCAACCCTCTACCCGATAAACTCGCCGATGTCCGATGTCGGCGAGAGGGGGACCGGTGGGTGCCACCGAGGATCGGCAGCCGCTGGCGGCGACGCGTGCCCGGGTGCTCGACGAGCTGCGCGAGCGGATCCTGACCGGGCGGCTGCGGCCGGGGGACCGGCTGGTCGAGCGCGAACTGGCCGAGGATCTCGGGGTCTCGCGGGTGCCGGTGCGCGAGGCGATCCGCAGTCTCGAATCCGAGGGGTTCGTGGTCGTGCCCTCGCCCCGGCGGGTGGTGGTGCGGCAGTTGGCGCGGGTGGATGTCGAGGAGCTGTTCGACGTCCGAGAGGCGCTGGAAAGTCTCGCCGCCGCGCGCGCCGCGGAACGGGCCGGGAAGCCGGAGATGCGGCGGCTGGAGCGGCTGCTCGCCGAGTCCGCGCGGGTCACCCAGAGTGGTGATGGTGCGCGGATCTCCGAGGTCAACAGCAGGCTGCACGACGAGATCGTCGCCGTCTCGGGCAACCGGCTGCTCACCACGATGCTGCATCCGCTCGAAGGCCAGCTGCGGTGGCTGACCAGTCAGAACGAGCACTGGGACGAACTGCTCGACGAGCACCGCCGTCTGGTGGACGCCATCGGATCCGGTGACGTGGAGCGGGCGCGCGAATACGCCGCCGAGCACGTCCGGGTCAACCGCGCGGTGACGTTGCGCGACCTCTTCGGCGACGACGAGCAGGACGAGCGTCCGGCGGGCTGAGCTGGGACGGACGCGCTGTCGACGCTGTCACGCCCGTCGGTCAGGTGCGGCGGGCTTCGAGGCGGGCCGCCCGCCAGCCCCGCACGGCCTGCGCCAGCGCGCCTGCCACCCGCACTGCTGGACCCGCTCTAGTAAGGTGACCCTAACTTCGCGTGAAGGGGTCGCTGATGGCGCACGTGCAGGGCGAGCCGGAGTGGGTGTCCACAAGGGACGGACGACGGCTGTACACGATGGTGTTGCCCGGTCCCGGCTCCGGTCCGACGGTCGTGTTCGAGGCCGGGGCGGGCGCGAGCCGCTCTTCGTGGGGGCTCGTGCAGCCGCTGGTCGGCGAGTTCGCGCGGGCGGTGGTCTACGACCGCTCCGGGCTCGGTCGCAGCGCGCCGGATCCGTCCGGGCGGACGCTGGACCGGATGGCCGACGACCTCGTCGACCTGCTGCGCCATTGCGGGCCGGGGCCGTACGTGCTCGTCGGGCACAGCGCCGGGGGACCGATCGTGCGGCTCGCCGCGTCCCGGACCTCGGCGAAAATCGCGGGTCTCGTCCTGGTCGACCCGACCGACGAAGCGGCGGATGTCTTGTTCTCGCCCCGATTTCGCAGTGCCGAGCGGGCTTTTCTCCGCACTGGCCGGGTTCTCGCGGCGACTGGGTTGCTGAAGTTCTTGTACCGGCCCATGGTGCGTGCCGCGCCCGAGGACGTCCGGCGCGATCTGGTGCGCGAAGGCTTTACGCCGCAGGTGCTGCGCACGCAGACCGAGCAGGCGCGGACGTTCCTTGACGAGCTGGCTGCCTGGCGGACGAATCCGCCCGCGCCGGGCGACTGTCCGGTGACGGTCGTGTCCGGCGGGCGTGCTGGGGACGGGATGAACGCCGCGGTGCGCGCGCAGGCGAATGCCGCGCACGCGCAACGGGTTTCGCCGCACGGACGGCATCGGATCGCGGAGAAATCCGGGCACCTGGTGCCCGTCACCGAACCCGAGGTGGTCGCCGACGAAATCCGCCGGATGCTCAGCTGACGGCGTCGGTCCAGGTCTCGACGAACTTCGGGAACGTCTTGCCGACGGTGTCCGGGTTCTCGACCAGCACACCGGGCACGCGCAGCCCCAGCACCGCCGCGGCCATCACCAGCCGGTGGTCTTCGTAGGTGTGGAAAACGCCGCCGTGCATCGGAGCCGGGGTGATTTCCAGGCCGTCTTCGAGCTCCGTGACGCCCGCGCCCAGCCCGGACAGCTCGGTGGCCAGCGCCGTGAGCCGGTCGGTCTCGTGGCCGCGCAGGTGCGCGACGCCGGTGATGCTCGACGCGCTCTCGGCGAAGCACAGCATCGCCGCGATGACCGGGGTCAGTTCGCCGACCTCGTGCAGGTCGAGGTCGATGCCGGGGAACGCGCCGCCGCCGGTGACGGACAGGCCGGTGTCGTCCAGGGTCGCCTTCGCGCCCAGCTCGGCGACCAGGCCGCGCAGCCAGTCGCCCGGTTGCGTGGTCTGCTTCGGCCAGCCCTGCACGCGGACGGTCCCGCCGCCGACCACCGCGGCGGCCACGAACGGGGCCGCGGTGGACAGGTCCGGCTCCACGACGTACTCCGGGCACGAGAGTTTCGCCGGCTCCACGTGGAATTCCGTGCCGGTACGGTCCACTGTGGCCCCGAACCGGCGCAGCATGTCCAGCGTCATCGCGATGTGCGGTTCGCTCGGCGGGGCGCCGCCGACCAGCCGCACCGTCACGCCCTGCTCGAACGCCGGACCGGCGAGCAGCAGCGCGGACAGGAACTGGCTGGAGGCCGACGAATCGAGGTCCACCCGGCCGCCGCGCAGCCCGCCGGTGCCCTCCACGGTGAACGGCGGCGCGCCGCGTCCGCCGTCGTCGATCCGCGCGCCGAGCTTGCGCAGCGCGGCCAGCAGCGGGTCGATCGGACGGCGGCGGATCGCCTCGTCGCCGTCGAACCGCACCGAGGCGTCGCCGAGCGTGGCGAGCGCCGGGGTGAACCGCGCCACGGTGCCCGCGTTGCCGAGGACGACCTCAGTCTCGTCGCCGCGGCCGCTGATGGTGCCGAGCGGGTGCACGAGGAAGCCGTCGATGGTCTCTTCCGACCGCGCGCCCAGCGAGGCGAGCGCGCCGAGCATCAGCCGGGTGTCGCGCGAATCGAGCGGATGGCGCACCCGGGTGGGCGCGCTCGCGAGCGCGGCGAGCACGTAGGCCCGGTTGGTGATCGACTTCGATCCGGGGACGCGCACCGCGGCGTCCAGAGAGGCGCCCGCGACCGGGGCGGTCCAGTGGTCATCGCGGAGGTTCGGCACGCCGCGAAGCCTAGCGCGGCGGGGGCGAACCGATTCCGCCGCGCCGGGGAGAGGCGTCGGCGAGCGATCTGGCGGGAGTGGGATATGCTGGCGGCCCGTGGGACTTCAGTCGCGGGCTACCAAGTATGTCTTTGTCACCGGAGGCGTTGCCTCCTCTCTGGGTAAGGGTCTGACGGCGTCCAGCCTCGGACAGCTGCTCACTTCGCGCGGGCTTCGCGTGACGATGCAGAAGCTCGACCCGTACCTCAATGTCGACCCCGGGACGATGAACCCGTTCCAGCACGGCGAGGTGTTCGTCACCGACGACGGCGCCGAGACCGATCTCGACATCGGGCACTACGAGCGCTTCCTCGACCGCTCTCTCGACGGCAAGGCGAACGTCACCACCGGTCAGGTGTACTCGGAGGTGATCGCCAAGGAGCGCCGCGGCGAGTACCTCGGCGACACCGTCCAGGTGATCCCGCACATCACCGACGAGATCAAGGCGCGGATCACCGCCGCGGCCGGGCCGGACGAGAACGGCGTCGCGCCGGACGTGGTGATCACCGAGGTCGGCGGCACGGTCGGCGACATCGAGTCGCTGCCGTTCCTCGAGGCGTGCCGCCAGGTGCGCCACGACGTCGGCCGCGACCAGTGCTTCTTCCTGCACGTGTCGCTGGTGCCGTACCTCGCCCCCTCGGGCGAGCTCAAGACCAAGCCGACCCAGCACTCGGTCGCGGCGCTGCGCAACATCGGCATCCAGCCGGACGCGCTCGTGTGCCGCGCGGACCGGGAGATCCCGGACGACCTCAAGCGCAAGATCGGCCTGATGTGCGACGTGGACACGGAGGCGGTCATCGCCTGCCCGGACGCGCGCTCGATCTACGACATCCCGAAGGTGCTGCACCGCGAGGCGCTCGACGCCTACGTGGTGCGCCGGCTGGGCCTGCCGTTCCGCGACGTCGACTGGACGGTGTGGGGCGACCTGCTCGACCGCGTGCACAACCCGAGCGAGATCGTCCGGGTCGCGGTGGTGGGCAAGTACATCGACCTGCCGGACGCGTACCTCTCGGTCACCGAGGCGCTGCGCGCGGGCGGGTTCGCGCACCGGGCCAAGGTCGAGATCGTCTGGGTCGCCTCGGACGACGCGCAGACCGAATCCGGCGCGGCGTCCGTGCTGTCCGATGTGGACGGTGTGCTGATCCCGGGCGGGTTCGGCATCCGCGGCATCGAGGGCAAGGTCGGCGCGATCCAGTACGCGCGCACGCACGGCGTGCCGCTGCTCGGGCTGTGCCTCGGCCTGCAGTGCATGGTGATCGAGAGCGCCCGGAACCTGGCGGGCATCGAGGGCGCGAACTCGGCCGAGTTCGACGAGGACACCAAGCACGCGGTGATCTCGACCATGGCCGACCAGCGCGACGTCGTCGCGGGGGAGCGGGACATGGGCGGCACGATGCGGCTCGGCGCGTACCCGGCGAAGCTCAAGGCCGGTTCGCAGGTGGCCAAGGCGTACGGCGCAAGCGAGGTGTCCGAGCGCCACCGGCACCGCTACGAGGTGAACAACGCCTACCGCAAGCAGATCGGCGACGCGGGCCTGGTGTTCTCCGGCACCTCGCCGGACGACCGGCTCGTCGAGTTCGTCGAACTGCCCGCGGACGTGCACCCGTTCTTCGTGGGCACCCAGGCGCACCCCGAGCTGAAGAGCCGCCCGACCCGGCCGCACCCGCTGTTCAGCGCGTTCGTGAAGGCCGTCGTGGACCGCAAGGTCGCCGAGCGGCTCCCGGTCGAACTGCCCGAGACGCCCGTGGCGGCTCGGTGAGCGCGCCCGGCACGCACGAGTTCTCCGTGGCCGGCAGCACGGTCGTCCACGTGGGACGCGTCGTCGGCCTCCGGGTCGACGACGTCGTGATGCCCGGCGGGGAAACCGCCAAGCGCGAGGTGGTCGAGCACCTCGGCGCGGTCGTGATCGCCGCGCTGGACGGCGAGGACAACGTCACGCTCGTCCACCAGTACCGGCATCCGCTCGGGCGCAGGCTGTGGGAGCTGCCCGCCGGGCTGATCGACCACCCGGGGGAGGACCCGGTCGACGCGGCCCGGCGCGAGCTGGCCGAGGAGGCCGGGCTCGCCGCGGGCAGCTGGGACACGCTGGTCGACGTCGCGGCCTCGCCCGGGTTCACCGACGAGGTGGTGCGCGTCTTCCTCGCGCGCGATCTGTCCGAAGTGGACCGTGACGTGCTCGGCGAGGAGGAGGCCGACCTGGTGGTGCGGAAGTTCCCGCTCGCCGAGGCGGTCCGGATGGCATTGGCGGGTGAGCTGGTCAACGGGGCGACCGTCTCGGGAGTGCTGTCGGCGCACGCGGTGCTGACCGGTGCGGCGGAGACGCGCCCGGCCGACGCGCCGTGGCAGGACCGGCCGTCCCGGTTCGCCCGCCGACTGGCCGAGGGCTGAATTTCCCGGTTCTGTCGGTGTGCCGTCCTAGAGTGGCGGCGTGGATGAAGCGGGTGTCGAGGTGCGGGGCGCGATCGCCACGTACCTCGACCACCTCGTCGTCGAGCGCGGCACCGCCCGCAACACCCTCGACAGCTACTCCCGCGACCTCCGCCGCTACGCCGCCCATCTGGAAGCGGCGGGGGTCGCGAGGCTGGCCGAGGTCACGCCCGCGCACGTCACGTCGTTCGGCGCCGCGCTGCGCGAGGGCGACGAGGAACACCAGCCGCTGGCCGCGTCGTCGGCCGCGCGAGCGCTCGTCGCGGTGCGGGGGCTGCACAAGTTCGCGCACGCCGACGGTCTCACCGAACACGACCCGGCCCGCGACGTCCGTCCGCCGGCCGCGGCGAAACGACTGCCCAAGGCGTTGCCGGTCAGGGACGTCCTCAAGCTGCTCGACACTCCGCCGCCGGACGGCGAACGCGCCTTGCGCGACCGCGCGCTGCTGGAGCTGCTGTACTCGACCGGAGCCCGGATTTCCGAGGCGGTCGGGCTCGATGTGGACGACGTGGACGACACCGAGCGCACCGTTCTGCTCGACGGCAAGGGCGGCAAACAACGGCTGGTTCCGATCGGCCGTCCCGCGTTGGAAGCACTCGACGCGTACCTGGTCCGAGCCCGTCCCGCGCTCGCCGCGAACGGCCGCGGCACCTCCGCGATCTTCCTCAACGCCCGCGGCAGCCGGCTTTCCCGGCAGAGCGCGTGGCAGGTCCTCAAGGACACCGCCGAGCGAGCCGGGATCACCGCCGCGGTCTCGCCGCACACCCTGCGCCACTCGTTCGCGACCCACCTGCTGGAGGGCGGCGCGGACGTCCGCGTGGTGCAGGAGCTGCTCGGCCACGCCTCGGTGACCACGACCCAGGTGTACACGCTCGTGACGGTGACGACGCTGCGAGAGGTCTACGCCACCGCGCATCCGCGCGCGCTGGGCTGAACGCTCAAGGCGTCCTAGAGCCTTCCCACGCTGCGGTGACTCGGCCCGCGCGGTCCGGCGCGGCGCTTTGCCGGTGCTCCGGAAATCCGCATAGGCTGCCGGAGACCCCGCCGAACAAGGAGCTTTCGCGCCATGTCGACACCGACCCCGAACCAGCCGGAGGACCCGGCAGCGCCAGCCGGGCCAGCCGGGTCCGCCGGGACCTCCGGTTCGGCCGCGGCGAACCTCGAGCACGCGCGGATCGCCACCCCGGCGGACCACGAGGGCGACGAGCCGGAACGGCCGCTGACCCGCGCCGAACGCGCCCGGATGCGGGCGAAAGAGCGCGCGGAGAGCGGGATCGGGCCGACCGGGCGCCCGCTGCGCGAGATCCCCGAGCCGCCGCCGCTGGAGCGGCACGGCCCGGCGCAGGTGCTCGCGATGTGCAACCAGAAGGGCGGCGTCGGCAAGACCACGTCCACGATCAACCTCGGGGCCGCGCTCGCCGAATGCGGCCGTCGCGTGCTGCTGGTCGACTTCGACCCCCAGGGCGCGCTGTCGGTCGGGCTCGGCATTCAGCCGCACGAACTGGACCAGACGGTCTACAACGTCATCATGGAGCGCTCGGTCCAGATCGAGGACGTGCTCCGCAAAACCCGCGTCGACGGCGTTGACCTGCTGCCGAGCAACATCGACCTGTCCGCGGCGGAGGTCCAGCTCGTCGCAGAGGTAGGGCGCGAGCACACGTTGTTACGGGTCCTTCGTCCGGTGATGAACGACTACGACTATGTTCTTGTCGACTGCCAGCCCTCGCTCGGCCTGTTGACGGTGAACGCATTGACCGCCGCGGACGGTGTGATCATCCCCCTGGAGTGCGAGTTCTTCAGTCTGCGAGGCGTCGCGCTCCTGATCGACACGATCGAGAAGGTGCAGGAACGCCTCAACCCCAAACTGGACATCACGGGGATTCTCGCCACGATGTACGACCCGAGAACCCTGCACTCGAAGGAGGTCATGGCTCGCGTGGTCGAGGCATTCGGCGACACCGTGTTCGACACGGTGATCAACCGCACCGTGCGGTTCCCCGAGACGACGGTCGCGGGCGAGCCCATCACGACCTGGGCCCCCAAGTCCGCCGGCGCCGCGGCTTACCGCGCGCTGGCCCGCGAGGTGATCGCTCGGTGAGCAGGCGCGCTTCCCTGCCCGGAGCGTCGGAACTCTTCCGCCTCACCTCCAGCCCGGCGACCCCAGCACTAGAACGTCCCTCCGTGCCCGCTCCGGCGGAACCGGTGGTCCCGCGCAGCACACCGAGCGCTCCGGCGGACACCGACCAGCTGGCCCGCAACGCGGCGCGCAGCGGGTCCGGGCGCACCAAGCACGACGCGAAGATCACCGTCTACGTGTCCGGCGAGGAACTGCTCGCGATGGAGCAGGCCCGGCTGAACCTCCGCGCCAAGCACGAGCTGGTCGTCGACCGCGGCAGGCTGGTCCGCGAGGCGGTCGCCGTGCTGCTCGCCGACTTCGACCAGCGCGGCGAGGAATCCGTGCTGGTGCAGCGATTGCGGTCCGGCGCCGAGGACGGCGGAACCGAGGACTGATGGACGAACCGGCATCGGCCGAGCTGCCGGAGCCGGAAGCGGCAGTCTCGGATAGCACCGCGGCCGCGGAAGTTCCGGAGGACACCGCTGCTCCGGAGGCTCCCGAGGCAGCCCCGGCCGAGCACGAGACGGTGCACGGCGGGACCATCCCCGAGGGATACGCCGCCGCCGACGAGAACGCCTCGAAGTTCAAGGTGCGGCTGCAGAACTTCGAGGGCCCGTTCGACCTGCTGCTGCAGCTGATCTCGCAGCACCAGCTGGACGTCACCGAGGTCGCCCTGCACACGGTCACCGACGATTTCATCGCCTACACCCGCGCGCTCGGCCCGGACTGGAACCTCGACGAGACCACCGAATTCCTGGTGATCGCGGCGACCCTGCTCGACCTCAAGGCCGCGCGGCTGCTGCCGTCGGCCGAGGTCGAGAACGAGGACGACCTGGCCCTGCTGGAAGCCCGCGACGTGCTGTTCGCGCGGATGCTGCAGTACCGCGCGTACAAGCAGGTGGCCGCGCTGTTCGGCGAGCTGGAAGAGGGCGCGCTGCGGCGGTACCCGCGGTCGGTGGCGCTGGAGGAGCGGTATCTCGGGCTGCTGCCGGAGGTGATGCTGGGCGTCACGCCGGAGCGGTTCGCGGAGATCGCGGTCGCGGTGTTCCGGCCGAAACCGCCGCCTCAGGTGTCGATCGCGCACATCCACATGGGACGGGTGTCCGTGCGCGAGCACGCGGCGCTGCTGCGGCTGAAGCTCGCCGAGGCCGGGCAGGCGACGTTCAAGGAACTGACCTCCGACTGCGAGCACACGGTGGAGGTCGTGGCCCGGTTCCTCGCGCTGCTGGAGCTGTACCGCGAATCGTCGGTGCAGTTCGACCAGCTGGAGGCACTGGCGGAACTGCACGTCCGCTGGACCGGCGGCAGCGTGGCCGAGGCGTCCGCCGCCGCCGAGCACGACCGCGCGGCGGCCGAGGAGGAGGAATACGGGTGAGCACCGAAGACGACCGCGCACCGGCGGTGGAGGAGACTCCGGCTGCTCCGGCGGAAGAGGCTCAGATCGAGGCCGGACAAGCCGCGGCCGAGCCGGTCGAGGATGCCGCGGCCGAGCCGGAAACCCCGCCGCAGCCCGGAAACGAGGCCGAGGCGGACCCCGTTGACGCCGTCGAGCCGGAACCGGCGCCGGAATCCGAAGCCGCGGAGCCAGCCGAGGCCGAGCCGGAAACCGCTGAAGCCGCACCGGAAGCTGACGGAACCCCGGATGCCGAGCCGGAAGCCGAGCCAGCCGACGACGAAGGACTGGTCGCCGTGGACAGCGGCCTGCCCAGCGTCGAGTCGGACGAGGCGCTCGAAGCCGCCCTCGAAGCGCTGCTGCTGGTCGTGGATTCGCCTATCGCGGAGGATTCCCTCGCCGAAACGCTGCAGCAGCCGGTCGCCAGGGTGACCGTCGCGCTGCGCACGATGGCGCAGAAGTTCACCGAGCGCGCGAGCGGGATCGACCTGCGGCGCGTGGGCGAAGGGTGGCGGTTCTACACTAGGGACACCTACGCCCCGTTCGTGGAGAAGCTCCTGCTGGACGGCCAGCGGTCGAAGCTGACCAGGGCCGCGCTGGAGAGCCTCGCCGTGATCGCGTACCGGCAGCCGGTCACCCGGGCCCGGGTCGCCGCGGTGCGCGGGGTGAACGTGGACGGCGTGATCCGGACCCTGCTGGCGCGGGGGCTCATCGAGGAGATGGGCACCGACCCGGAGACCACGGGCACGCTGTACGTGACGACCGAGCTGTTCCTGGAGCGACTGGGGCTGTCGTCGCTGAACGACCTTCCCCCGATCGCTCCGCTGCTACCCGAAGTGGACACCATCGATGACATCTGACGAACACCCCGACGGCATCCGCCTGCAGAAGGTCCTGTCGCAGGCTGGCGTGGCGTCGCGCCGGGCGGCCGAGGACCTGATCGCGGCCGGCCGGGTGGAGGTGGACGGCGAGGTCGTCACCGAGCTGGGCCGCCGCGTGCACCCGGACGAGGCGGTGATCCACGTCGACGGCACGCGGGTCAACCTCCGCGACGACCTCGTGTACCTCGCGTTCAACAAGCCCAAGGGCGTGCACTCCACGATGTCGGACGACCGGGGCCGCCCGTGCGTCGGCGACTACCTGCGCGGCCGGTGGGAGGAGACCCCCGGCGTCGTGCACGTCGGGCGGCTCGACGAGAACACCGAGGGCCTGCTGCTGCTGACCAACGACGGCGACCTCGGGCACCGGCTGATGCACCCGTCGTACCGGGTGCTCAAGACCTACTTCGCCGAGGTCGAGGGCCTGGTGCCGCGCGGGCTGGGCAAGGAGCTGCGTGCGGGCTGGGAGCTGCCGGACGGGATCGTGAAGGTCGACCAGTTCCGGGTCAAGGACATGCATTCCGGCCGGAGCATGATCGAGCTGGTGATCCACGAGGGCCGCAAGCACATTGTCCGCAGGCTGATGGCGGCCACCGGGCACCCGGTCCGCAAGCTCGTGCGCACCGCGGTCGGCGACGTGCAGCTCGGCAATCAGCGCCAGGGCACCATCCGCAGGCTCAACCGCGGCGAGGTCGGCACGCTGTACCGCACCGTGGGACTCTGACCGGTTCCCCACTTTCGGCCCTGATGCGGGGCACCGGTGCCCCGGTTGAGTTGTCGGCACCCGACGACGACTCTGGAGGGCGACGGGAATGCGTGTGCTGACAGGGCTGTGCGCCGCCGCGGTGCTGGCCGCAGGAGCGGTGGTGCCGGCGGCCGCTACGGCCGCCCCGGCGAGAACCGGAAGCGAACCGGTGTACGACTACGCCGGGGCGATCCGCGAAACCGTGTGGGTCGACATCGGCCGGGACGGCGACGGGGACGGCGTCCCGGACCGGGTCGCCGCCGACATCGTGCGGCCGAGGGAACCGGCCGCGGCGGGCAAGAAGATCCCGGTGATCATGGACGCCAGCCCGTACTACTCCTCGGTGGGGCGCGGCAACGAAACCCAGTTCAAGACCTACGACGCGCAGGGCCGCCCGGTCGGTTTCCCGCTGTTCTACGACAACTACTTCGTGCCGCGCGGGTACGCGACGGTGCTCGTGGACCTGGCGGGCACCAACCGGTCGACCGGGTGCGTCGACGTCGGCGGCGGCTCGGACGTCCAGTCGGCCAAGAAGGTCGTGGACTGGCTGAACGGCCGCGCGACCGGCTACACCGCGAAGACCGGCGGCACGAAGATGTCGGCGGACTGGAGCGACGGCGGCGTCGGGATGATCGGCAAGTCCTACGACGGCACCATCGCCAACGGCGTCGCCTCGACCGGCGTCGAGGGGCTCAAGACCATCGTGCCGATCTCCGCGATCAGCTCCTGGTACGACTACTACCGCTCGGACGGCGCCTCGTTCGGCTTCAACCCGGACGGGCTCGCGCAGACCGTCGAGCGGCGCAACGGCGGCCAGGATTGTTCGGCGCAGAACCGGAAACTCGCCGACGGCGCGACCGCGAACGGCGACTACGGTCCGCTGTGGGCGGAGCGCGACTACGTGGCGAACGCGAAGAACGTGCGCGCCAGCGTGTTCGTCTCGCACGGCGTGAACGACCTGAACGTCATGCCGATCAACTACGGCCAATGGTGGGACGCGCTCGCCGCGAAGGGCGTGCAGCGCAAGATCTGGCTCGCGCAGACCGGCCACGTCGACCCGTTCGACTACCGGCGCACCGAGTGGGTCGACACCTTGCACCGGTGGTTCGACCACTACCTGATGGGCATCGACAACGGCATCGAGAAGGAACCGATGGCGACCGTCGAGCGCCAGCCGGACCAGTGGGCGAACGAAGCGACCTACCCGGCTCCGGGCACTAAGGCCACGGTCCTGCGTCCGCAGCCCGGCCCTACGCCTGGCGTCGGCACGCTCGGCACCGCGGGCAGCCGGGGCACCGCGTCGTTCACCGACAACCCGCAGGTGGGGGAGAACGACTGGGCGGCGAATCCGTCGGCCACCTCGGCGAACCGCGTGCTCTACAGCACCGCCGCGCTCACCTCGCCGGTGCAGGTCTCGGGCACCTCGTCGATCACCGTGACGGCAACGCCGAGCACCTCGACCGCGCGGCTGTCGGCGATGCTGGTGGACTACGGCCCGGCGACGATCCGCAACTTCTCGGGCCCCGGCGAAGGAATCGTGACCGGCACGGACCGCACGTGCTGGGGTTCGAGCACCGACGGCGACAGCGCTTGCTACAAGGTGACCAGCGCGGACACGAAGAACGTGGACTACACGATCATCAGCCGCGGCTGGGCGGACCTGGCGAACTACCAGTCCCTGAGCCGGGAAGCGAAGCTCACGCCGGGCAAGGCGTACACGATGACGTTCCGGCTCGCGAGCACGGACCACGTCGTCCCGGCCGGACACCGGCTGGCACTGGTGATCGGCGGGACGGACAACGGTTTCGTCACCGCGCCCGCGAATCCGCCGAAGCTGACCATCGACCTGGCCAAGACCTCGGCCCGGGTTCCGCTGGTCGGTGCGGTTCCGGCGCGCCCGTGGACGGAATCCGCTCCGGCGGGTCCGCTGGCGCACGTTCCCGCGGCCGCGCGCTTCGACCTGCGCTGACAAAAGCCGTGAGGGGAACCCTGAGGGACTCTGATTCCCTCGGGGTTCCCCTCACGGACGTCAGCTGGCGGTGACGGTTTCCTTCGCGGCGGCCTTGCGCTGCAAGGCTTTCGCGATCGGCTCGACCACTCGCGCCGCGGTCGGGCCGAGGATCGCCATCAACAGCACATAAGCCGTAGCGAGCGCGGCCAGTTCGCCGTCCACCGCGCCAGCTGTCACCGCCAGCCCGGCGATGACGATCGAGAATTCGCCCCGCGCGACCAAAGCCGCACCGGCACGGGCCCGGCCCAACCGGCCGATCTTCTGCCTTCGCGCGGCCCACCACCCGGTGGCCACCTTCGTCAGCGTCGTCACCACGGCGAGCACCGCGGCCCATCCGAGCACCGGCGGGATCGACGCCGGGTTGGTGTTCAGCCCGAAGACCACGAAGAACATCGCCGCGAACAGGTCCCGCAGCGGCTCCAGCAACCGGGTCGCGTTGTGCGCGGTCGACCCGGACACCGCGATGCCGAGCAGGAACGCGCCTACCGCGGCGGAGACCTGCAGCGCCGACGCGATCCCGGCCACCAGCAGCGCCGCGCCGAGGATCTTGAGCAGGAACACTTCCCGGTCGTCGCTGTCCACCAGCGCCGAGACGTAGCGGCCGAACTTGAGCGCGATCACCAGCACCACGGTGATCACGAGCAGCGAGATGCCGACCGCCTCCAGCCCGCCGAGCAGGCTGACCCCGCCGAGGATCGCGGTGAGGATCGGCAGGTACAGCGCCATCACGAGGTCCTCGAACACGAGGATCGACAGCACCACCGGCGTCTCGCGGTTGCCGAGCCGGCCGAGGTCGCCGAGGACCTTCGCGATGATGCCGGACGACGAGATGTACGTGACGCCCGCCATCACGAACGCGCCGATCGGGCCCCAGCCCAGGATCAGCGCGACCGCCGCGCCGGGCGCGGCGTTGAGCACGATGTCCACCAGACCGGCGGTCCAGGACCGCCGCATGCCGGTGAACAGTTCGGCCGCGGAGTACTCCAGGCCGAGCAGCAGAAGCAGCAGCACCACGCCGATTTCGCTGGCGAGGTGGGCGAAATCGCCGATGTCGGCGAGGGGGATCAGGCCGCCGGAGCCGAAGCACAGGCCGCCGAGGAGGTACAGGGGGATGGGGGAGAGGCCGATCCGGCCGGCGAGCCTGCCGAGCGCGCCGAGCACGAAGAAGACCGCGCCGAGTTCGACCAGGGAGAGTGCGGTGTGATCCATCAGCCGTGCTTGAGGATCTTGGCGGCGGCTTCCAGGCCCTCGGACGTGCCGACCACGACCAGCAGGTCGCCGGCGGTGAAGAGGAAGTCCGGCGTCGGCGACGGGTGCACCTGGCCCGCCCGCATCACCGCCACGATCGAGACGCTGGTGCGCGTGCGCATCGCGGTGTCGCCGAGCGAACGGCCGTCGAACGGGCTGTCCGACGTGATCGGCAGCTGCTTCGTGTTGATGCCCGGCAGCTCGCGGTGCTCCTCGTTCAGCTGCGCGACCAGCTGCGGCGCGCCCAGCAGGTTCGAGAGCGCGCCCGCCTCGTCCGCGGTCAGCGGCAGCGACGCGAGGCAGGCGTCCGGATCATCCGATTTGGAGACGATCAGCTCGATCTTGCCGTCCCGCTGGGTGACGACGCCGATGCGGCGTCCCGCGCGGGTGGCGAAGTCCTTGCGGACACCGATTCCGGGAAGGGGGGTGACTTCGACGTTCACGTCAGCCACGGTAACTCATTGTCCGATTCGCGGCGTTCAGCCCAGCAGGAACAGCGCCGCCGTCACGGCCATGAGCGCGGCCGTCGCGCCGTGCACGCCGTAGGCCATTCCCTTCTTGCCCTTGTGCCGCAGGATGATCAGCATGTCGCAGACCGGCATGACGGTCGCGGCCAGCAGCAGCCAGCCGACCAGCTGCGGGCTGCCCGCCAGCATCGCGACGCCGAGGATCAGCCCGGTGCCGAGGTCGCGGTCGCCCTTGATCTCGAAGAACGCCGTCGAGCCGGTCGGGATCTCCCGCAGGCCGAACGTCGCGGCGGTCTTCGCCGGGGCGAACAGATAGGTGAAGCCGACGTAGATGATCCCGAGGACAGGGATGGCGGCGAGGACGTAGGCGGCGATCAGCATGGGGACCCTCCGAGGGAGTTAGCAGTGCTAGGAGCGAGTGCAACGCTAACTTAGCGGCGCTAGCTTGTCTAGCGCTGCCTGAACTTGCGCCGCGGACACCGCCTGAGGTGCCGGGATCGGCTACGGGCAGAATGAACCGGACCGGGAGTGCGGACGAACGTGAGGAGAACATCGGTGACGGGAGCCCTACGTGGGGTGGTCGCGCTGGACGGCCCGTCGGGAACCGGCAAGACCACGGTGGCGCGCAAGCTCGCCCGCCGGCTGAGCGCCCGCTACCTCGACACCGGAGCGATGTACCGCGTCGTCACGCTGGCCGTGCTGCGGGCCGGGATCGACCTCGCCGACGAACACGCGATCGGCGCGCTCGCGCACGACGTCGACTTCGCGCTCGGCACCGACCCGGAGCGGCCGGACGTGCGGCTGCACGGCGAGGACGTGGCCGCCGAGATCCGCGGCCCCGAGGTGACTGGCGCGGTGTCGCCGGTGTCGGCCGTGCCGCAGGTGCGCGAGGTGCTCGTCGCCCGCCAGCGCCGGATCATCGCCGACGCGATCGAGGACGAGGGCGGCATCGTCGTGGAGGGCCGCGACATCGGCACCACTGTCGCGCCGGACTCGCCGCTCAAGATCTACCTGACCGCCTCGGCCGAGGTCCGCGCCGCGCGGCGGAACACCCAGGACTCCGCGGCGGGCCGCGCCTCGAGCGTCGAATCCGCCCGCGAATCGGTGGAGCGCCGCGACCGGATCGACTCCACCCGCGCCGCCTCGCCGCTGCGCGCGGCCGGGGACGCGGTCCAGGTGGACACCTCGGAGCTGACGATCGACCAGGTGATCGTCGCGCTGGCCGAACTCGCCCGCGGCCGGGGCCTGCTCGGCGACTGCCCGGCCGAACCGGCCGCCGCCGAAGCCGGGGTCAGCCGGTGAGCGGCGCCCTCCCCGAGGGGGCGAACGGCCTCCTGCACGACATCGGCCGGATCTCCGGCCGGTATTATCTGCGTCCGGCGTTCCGGATCCGGGTGCACGGCCGCGACCGGGTGCCCGCCGACGGGCCGCTCGTGGTGATCGCGAACCACAGCTCGAACGCCGATCCGCAGCTGGTGATCGGAATGCTTCCGCGGCGCAGCGCGTTCTTGGCCAAGGCCGAGCTGTTCACGGGGATCGGAGGCCGGTTCCTGCGGGCGATCGGCCAGATCCCGGTCCGCCGGGGCGAGATCGACCGGACGCCGCTGACCACGGCGGTCGGGGTGCTCAAGGCGGGCGGGGCGATCGGGATCTTCCCGGAGGGCACGCGCGGCGAGGGCGACGTCGGGGCCGCTGAACGCGGCGCGGCGTGGCTGGTGCGCGCTTCGGGAGCCACCGTGCTGCCGATCGCGATCCGCGGGACGCGCAAGCCCGCCGACGGCAAGCGCCGCTGGCGCCCGCGCGTGGACCTCCTCTTCGGGGAGCCGTTCGCGATGAAGGTCGGTCCAGGCCGCAAAGGCCTGGACCAGGGCACCGAAGAGCTCCGCGCGCAGCTCGCGGCGCTCGTACAGGCTTTGGACGACTGGCGCGGCGAACACGGGTTCGCCACGCCGTAGGTGAAGTGGGAAACGATGACAGGGTTTGACGCTGCCGCAGACAGTGCGGTGGACGGTCTCGGCGAGGTCGACGGAAGCTGGTCGGACGAGTCCGAGTTCGCCGCGCTCGACGCGCAGATCGAGGCCGAGGAAGCCGACGGCCGGGCGGCCGCCGCGCAGCCGGTGCTCGCCGTGGTCGGCAGGCCGAACGTGGGCAAGTCCACGCTGGTCAACCGCATCCTCGGCCGCCGGGAAGCGGTCGTGCAGGACGTGCCGGGCGTGACGCGCGACCGCGTCGCCTACGACGCGTTCTGGGCCGGTCGCCGGTTCACGCTCGTCGACACCGGCGGCTGGGAGCCCGACGCCACCGGCCTGCAGGCCTCGGTCGCGGTGCAGGCCGAGATGGCCATGCAGACCGCGGACGCGGTGCTGCTGGTCGTCGACGCGACGGTCGGGGCCACCGCCACCGACGAGGCCGTCGCGCGCGTGCTGCGCCGCTCCAAGAAGCCGGTGCTGCTGGCCGCGAACAAGGTGGACGACGACCGGTTGCTGGCCGACACCGCGTCGCTGTGGTCGCTGGGCCTCGGCGAGCCGTACCCGGTCAGCGCGCTGCACGGGCGCAGCTCCGGCGACCTGCTCGACGCCATCATGGCCGCGCTGCCCGAGGCGCCCCGCGAAGCCGGCACAGTGACCGCCGGGCCGCGCCGCGTCGCGCTGGTCGGCAAGCCGAACGTCGGCAAGTCCAGCCTGCTCAACCGGATTTCCGGCGAGCAGCGCTCGGTGGTCGACTCGGTCGCGGGCACCACGGTCGACCCGGTCGACTCGCTGGTCGAGCTGGACGGCGAGGTCTGGCGGTTCGTGGACACCGCGGGCCTGCGCAAGCGCGTCAACTTCGCCGACGGCGCGGAGTACTACGCGTCGCTGCGCACCAAGACCGCGATCGACGCGGCGGAGGTCGCGCTCGTGCTGCTGGACGCCTCGGAACCGCTGACCGAACAGGACCTGCGGGTGCTGACGATGGTGGTCGAGGCGGGCCGCGCGTGCGTGCTCGTGTTCAACAAGTGGGACCTGGTCGACGAGGACCGCCGGTACGCCATGGTGCGCGAGCTGGACCGCGGCCTCGTGCGGGTGCCGTGGGCGGAGAAGGTCAACGTCTCCGCGCTCACCGGGCGCGCGGTGCGCAAGCTCGCGCCCGCCCTGCGCACGGCGCTGTCGTCGTGGGACCAGCGCGTCTCGACCGGCCAGCTCAACGGCTGGCTGTCCGACCTCGTCGCGGCCACGCCGCCGCCGGTGCGCGGCGGCAAGCAGCCGAAGGTGCTGTTCGCGACGCAGGCGGGCATCCGTCCGCCGACGCTGGTGCTGTTCACCACCGGGTTCCTCGAGGCCGGCTACCGCCGGTTCATCGAGCGGAAATTCCGCGAGCAGTTCGGCTTCGCGGGAAGTCCCGTCCGGGTGAATGTGCGCGTCCGCGAAAAGAAGCAGAAGCCGAAGGCCGGCGGAAAAGCGGCCCGCAACCGCTGACCGGCAAACGCCCCAATGCCACATTGGGTGCATTGGACGCACCCAATGTGGCATTCGGTGCGTGAGATGCACCCAATGCCACATTGGGGTTATCCCTTGCCGGACCTGCGCTTGGTGACGTCCGACACGCGGCCGTTACCCGGACGCGACCTGGGCTTGATTGCCGCGTAAGGTGGACGGTCGCTACGGGCGCCTCATTCGGACGGCAAGCCCGAATGACGCTCGCGAAAGGTGAGTGATGGGCTTGCGCGCCCAGAGTTCGTCCCTGTCCCGTTCGTTCCGGAATACCGGAGCGCGCCCGGCCGCCGAGGTGGCCCGGTGACGCTGACCGCCGATTCCGGCAGCACCGAAGCCCTGACTCTCGCCGTCGAGGCCGCGCTCTCGCCCGCTCTGTTCGAGACCGCCGCCCCGGCCGCCGAGCGCACCCTCCTGGACATCCTCACCGCCACCGCGGAGAAGCACCCGAACGCCGCCGCGCTCGACGACGGCACCGGTCCGCTGAGCTACCGCCGGCTGACGGAAGAGATCGACGCGTACGCCCGCAAGCTGCGCGAACACGGCGTCGGCCGCGGCGACCGGGTCGGCATCCGGATCTCCTCCGGCTCCGCCGAGCTGTACGTCGCGATCCTGGCGACGCTGTCGGTCGGCGCGGCGTACGTGCCGGTCGACGCGGACGACCCCGACGAGCGCGCTGAGCTGGTGTTCGGCGAGGCCGGCGTCGCCGCGATCGCCACCGACGGCGAGATCACCGCCACTGGGACCCCGAGCGGCGCCATCGGCGAGCCCGGTCCGGCCGACGACGCGTGGATCATCTTCACCTCCGGTTCCACCGGCAAGCCGAAGGGCGTCGCGGTCACGCACGCCTCGGCGGCGGCCTTCGTGGACGCCGAAGCACAGCTTTTCCTGACCGACGAACCGATCGGCCCCGGAGACCGGGTGCTGGCCGGGCTGAGCGTCGCGTTCGACGCCTCCTGCGAAGAGATGTGGCTGGCCTGGCGGCACGGCGCCTGCCTGGTGCCCGCGCCGCGCGCGCTGGTGCGCACCGGCGTCGACCTGGGCCCGTGGCTCGTCGCGCAGGGCATCACTGTCGTGTCGACGGTGCCGACGCTGGCCGCGCTGTGGCCGGCGGACGCGCTGGAAGACGTCCGTCTGCTCATCTTCGGCGGCGAAGCCTGCCCGCCGGAGCTGGCCGAGCGCGTGGCCGTCGAAGGCCGCGAAGTGTGGAACACCTACGGCCCCACTGAGGCGACCGTCGTCGCCTGTGCCGCGCAGATGACCGGCGAGGGTCCGGTGCGGATCGGGCTGCCGCTGGTCGGCTGGCAGCTCGTCGTGGTGAACGAAGAGGGCGAGCCGGTCGCCATGGGCGAGACCGGCGAGCTGGTCATCGGCGGGGCCGGGCTGGCCCGCTACCTCGACGCGGAGAAGGACGCGCAGAAGTTCGCGCCGCTGCCGTCGATGGGCTGGGAGCGCGCCTACCGCAGCGGCGACATGGTCCGCGCGGAGCCGGAAGGCCTGCTGTTCCTCGGCAGGCTCGACGAGCAGATCAAGCTCGGCGGTCGCCGGATCGAGCTGGGCGAGGTCGACGCGGCCCTGCAGGCGCTGCCCGGCGTGCGCGGCGCGGCCGCCGCGGTCCGCCGCACCAAGGCGGGCAACCAGGTCCTGGTCGGCTACATCGTCTCCGACGACGGCGAAACCCTCGACACCGACGACGCCGCGACCCGGCTGCGGGCGCAACTGCCCGCCGCGCTGGTGCCGCTGCTCGCGACGATCGAGGACCTGCCGACCCGCACGTCCGGCAAGGTCGACCGCAACGCGCTGCCGTGGCCGCTGTCCACTGTGGACGCGAGCGCGGCCGGGCTTTCGCCGACCGAGGCGTGGCTCGCCGAAGGCTGGAGCGAAATCCTCGGCGTGTCGGTGAGCAACGCCAGCGCCGACTTCTTCACCAACGGCGGCGGCAGCCTCACCGCGGCGCAGCTGATCGCGCGCATCCGCACCCGCCACCCCGAGGTGTCGGTCAGCGACATCTACCAGAACCCGAAGCTCGGCGCGCTGGCCGCGAAGCTGGACGCGCTGAGCGGCGAGGAGACCGAGCGCCGCGAGATCGCGCCGACGTCGCGCCGCGCCGGGCTCGTGCAGTCCCTGCTGATGGTCCCGCTGATGGGCCTCGTCGGGCTGCGCTGGACCACGCTCGCCGCCGCCTGCTCGAACGTGCTGGCGCTGCTGGGCATTTCCTGGGCGCCGACGCTGAACTGGGCTTGGCTGGCGCTCGCGTGGCTCGTGCTGTTCACCCCGGCGGGGCGGATCGCCATCGCCGCGGGCGGCGCGCGCGTGCTGCTGTCCGGGGTGCGTCCCGGCACATACCCGCGCGGCGGGAGTGTCCACTTGCGACTGTGGACCGCCGAGAAGCTCGCTGAGTTCAGCGGTGCGGACAGCGTCGCGGGCGCGTCGTGGATGACGACCTACGCGAAGGCGCTCGGCGCGCGCATCGGCAAGGACGTCGACCTGCACTCGCCGCCGCCGGTCACCGGTTTCCTCAAGCTGGGCCGCGGCGCGGCGGTGGAGCCCGAGGTCGATCTGTCCGGCCACTGGGTCGACGGCGACGTCGTGCACATCGGCAAGACGCGGATCGGGGCCGAGGCCCGGGTCGGCGCGCGCAGCACGCTGTTCCCCGGCGCCCGGATCGGCAAGGGCGCGGAGATCGCCGCCGGTTCGACCGTGCGCGGCGCGGTCCCGGCGGGCCAGCGCTGGGCCGGTTCGCCCGCGGTGCGCTCGGACGTCAAGGACGCGCTGAAGTGGCCGTCGAGCCGTCCGCCGCGCTCGCGGTTCTGGGCTTCGGTGTACGGCGCGACCTCGGTGCTGCTCGGGCTGCTGCCCGGGATCGCCGCGCTGCCCGGCGTCGCGGTGATCGGGTACGCGGTCGCCGGCGCCTCGAGCTTGAGCGCCGCGCTGGGCCAGGCGCTGCTGTTCGTGCCGGTCGCGACCGTCGCCTACTTCCTGACGTACGCGCTGCTCGTGCTGGCCGGTGTCCGCGCGCTGGGCGTCGGCATGGTCGAGGGCTACCACCCGGTGCACGGCCGCGTCGCGTGGCAGGTCTGGGCCACCGAGCGGCTGATGGGGATGGCCCGCGAAGGCCTGTTCCCGTTGTACGCCAGCCTGTTCACGCCGGTGTGGCTGCGGCTGCTCGGCGCGAAGGTCGGCCGCAACGTCGAGGCGTCCACCGTCCTCGCGCTGCCGAAGATGACCAAAGTGGACAGCGGCGCGTTCCTGGCCGACGACACCATGGTCGCCACCTACGAACTGGGCCACGGCTGGCTGCACGCCGCCCCGGCGCGCATCGGCAAGCAGGCGTTCCTCGGCAACTCGGGGATGACCGCGCCGGGCCGTTCGGTGCCGAAGCGCGGGCTGGTCGGGGTGCTGTCCTCGACGCCGGCGAAGGCGAAGAAGGGCTCGTCGTACCTGGGCATGCCGCCGCTGCCGGTGCGCCGCGCGGTGGAGGAGAGCGACACCAGCCGCACGTACACGCCGCCGCTGCACCTCAAGGCGGCGCGGGCGCTGGTCGAGCTGTGCCGGATCCTGCCGGTGATGTGCGCGGTCGCGCTGACCGTCGGCGTCGCGTTCGCGCTGCTCGCGCTGGCGGCGTGGGGCGGTTTCTGGGCGGCCGCGCTGCTGGCCGGGCCGGTGCTGCTGGCCGCCGGGATCGTCGCGGCGCTCACCGCGACCGCGGCGAAGTGGCTGCTGGTCGGCAAGTTCCGTGAGATCGACCATCCGCTGTGGAGTTCGTTCGTGTGGCGCAACGAGCTGGCTGACACGTTCGTCGAGGCGCTCGCGGTGCCGTGGCTGATCGGGTCGCTCGGCGGCACGCCGCTGCTGCCCGCGTGGCTGCGCACGATGGGCGTCAAGATCGGCCGCGGCGTGTGGCTCGACACCTACTGGCTGCCCGAGTCCGACCTGGTCGCTCTCGGCGACGGCGCGACGATCAACCGCGGCTGCGTCGTACAGACGCACCTGTTCCACGACCGGATCATGACCATGTCGCGGGTGACGCTCGAAGAAGGCGCGACGCTCGGCCCGCACGGGATCGTGCTGCCGGGCGCGAGCATCGGCGCGCGCACCACGGTGGGCCCCGGCTCGCTCGTGACGCGCGGCGACGCGGTGCCCGCCGACAGCCGCTGGCTCGGCAATCCGATCTCGGCCTGGCGGCGGTGAGGGCACGACCGTTGCGGACCCCGTCCCGGCGCCTCATCCTGGAAAAGATCACGGTGACGGGCGAAAGCGGGTTTCGGTGCGGGTGAACGGGAAAACGGCCGCGCCCGGAGCGGAGACCTCGGGCGACGGGTACCTCCCCGCGCACGGGAACGGCGGCTACCGGGTCCGGCACTACGACCTCGATCTCGACTACCGCATTGGTCCGAACAGGTTGTCCGCGACCGCGGTGCTCACCTGCGAGGCCACCCAGGCCCTTTCGCGGCTGACGCTCGACTTCGGCGAGTTCCGGGTGTCGCGCGTGCTGGTCGAGGGCAAACCGGCGAAGTACGTGCGGCGCGGCCTGAAGCTGCAGGTCAAGCCGGCGCGGTCGATCCCGGCCGGGACCGAGTTCGAGGTGGAGGTCCGCTACGCGGGCAACCCGAAGCCGGTCGGCAGCCGGTGGGGCGACATCGGCTGGGACGAGCTGACCGACGGCGCGCTGGTGGCGAGCCAGCCGGTGGGCGCGCCGTCGTGGTTCCCGTGCAACGACCATCCGGCGGACAAGGCGAGCTACCGGATCGCGGTCGCGACGTCGTCGCCGTATCTTGTTGCGGCGACCGGGAATCTCGTGTCGCGCTACCAGTCGGCGAGCACCACGAAGTGGGTGTTCGAGCGGCCGGAGCCGACCTCGACGTACCTGATGAGCGTCCAGATCGGCCGGTACGAAGACCTCGAATTGTCCGACGGTGCCTGGATTCCGGAGCTCACCGCGGACCGCCCGGTCGGCGTCGTGCAACGGGCTGCGGTGCCGCCGAGGCTGCGGCGGGCGTTCGCGCGGGACTTCGGCCGCCAGGGCCGGATGATGGACGCGCTGGAGGACTGGTTCGGGCCTTACCCGTTCGGCGAGTACGTGGTTGTCGTGACCGACGATGACCTCGACGACCCGATCGAGGCGCAGGGGATGGCCATCTTCGGCGCCAACCACGTGGACGGCAAGCGCACCCACGAGCGGCTCGTGGTGCACGAACTGGCGCACCAGTGGTTCGGCAACAGCCTGACTGTCGCGGACTGGCAACACATCTGGCTCAACGAGGGCTTCGCCACCTACACCGAGTGGCTGTGGTCGGAACGGTCCGGCGGCGAGTCGACCGACGCGTTGGCCCGGGCGTGGTACGCGCGGGTGCGAGCGAAGCCGGCGGACGTGACGATCGGTGATCCCGGTGTGGCGCGGATGTTCGACGAGCGGGTGTACAAGCGCGGTGGGCTGACGCTGCACGCGCTGCGCAAGGAGATGGGTGACCCGGCGTTTTTCGCGCTGGTGAAGGCGTGGGCGGTGGAGAACCGGCATGCCGCGGTGACGACGGAGGAGTTCGTCTCGCTGGCGGAGTCTTATGCGGGGCGTTCGCTGCGGGAGTTTTTCGCGGCTTGGCTGGAACGGGTGGAGTTGCCGCCGCTCTGAGCCCGCGCGTAACTTTCGGCGAGCGGGACCACTCCGTCGACGGCTTCCATGCGCTCGCACTCCTGACGGACCGCCGCGGACGCGGCCCGGTGCGCGGGATCGTGCAGGGCCTGCAGCGCGGCGGCGGCGATCTGATCGGCGTTGATCTCGTCGCCGCTGAGCGGGATCGTCAGTCCCGCTGCTGCCGCGCTCGCGGCGTTGAGGGGATGCTCGGCGCCGAGGACGAGGGACACCATCGGCACGCCCCCGTAGATCGCGCCGAGCATCGTGCCCAGACCGGCATGGCTCACCACCAGCGACGCTTTGGCCAAGGCGTAGGACTGGGGCACGAAACGTTCGACGCGGATCGCGGGCGGGACCGGACCGATCGCGTCCGGGTCGACAGTGTTGCCGACCGTCAGCAGGACATCCGCGTCGAGCCCGGCTAGCCCGTCGATCACCGCCTGACGCGGTTTTCGGCTGCGGTTGAAGACGGTGCCGAGCGTCGCGTAGACGAGCGGACGATCGCGGCCTAGCGCCTCGAGCCACGTCGGACCCGGCTCGTCCGGCCGCTCGGCCAGCGGAAGCCGGAAGTGCCGCAGATTCGTGTCCTTCTCGGCCCCGGCGAACCACAACGGGGGCAGGCCGGTGAGCGTCAGATGCTGCTTCCATACTGTCTCGGCGTCGTCGAGTTCGAGGCCGAAGGTCTTCGCCGCCGTCCGGTAGCGGTCGAGCGTCCGCGGCCAGTCGATCACCGTTCCCCAGCTTCGCGCGTCGGCGGGAAGGGCCGACCACGACGCGCAGATCACCGGAATGCCCGCGACCTGGCCGGCGAGCGTGGCCCCGTTCTCCGCGAACTCGCGGATCAGCACGTCCGGCCGCCACGTCTCGAACGACGCCAGCAGATCGCGGGTCGCGGCCGGATTCCAGCGCGTCCAGCTGAGTTCGTTCGCGTACTCCAAGCCCTGGCCCCGGCGCGCGAACTCGACGAATTCGGGGAAGGTCGCGTCCACCTTCTCCCAGGTGAAGTTCTCGCCGACCGCGGTGAAGCCGAACCCGGCGGCCTCGACCGCCCCGGCGAACGCGGCGCTGCTCGCGACCCGCACCTCGTGTCCGGCCCGTCGGAACGCCGCGGCGTAGGGGACCATCGGATCGAAATGCCCGTGCCCGGGCTGGGTCGTGAGAAGAACGCGCATCGAGCCCCTCCGATTCTCCTTGTTCGATTCTGCTTCGCTCTGCCGGGTCAAGGGCTCGACCTAACGGATTTCCTTTCTTGCCGTTGAGGTCTCGCGAGGACCGCGAAGCGCGGAATCCGGTTCCTCGAGCTCGCTCTTGGCACGAATCTCCTCGAGGACAGTCGCCGGGCTGGTCAGCAGGTCCGGACGGCGGAGAAGGACAAGCTGCTGCGCGGGGCTCAGTTGCTGGACGACCAGCACTCCGTCCGTCTTCACGACGAGCAGCGCGCCAATCCTGAGCACGGCGTTGGAATAGGGCGACAGCGAGCTCAATACGGGAGCCAGGTTCGACATCATGGTTGAGGTGACGTTCGCGTCTGTCGCATGAACCAGCCGGGCCGCCGCCGCGTGCGTCGCGAGTTCCTGGATGCCCTGGCCTGCCGGGGACTTGGCGAAGAAGACCATTTTCGCTCGCATGTGCCGGAACCAGGACTTGATGACCGGGTCGCTTCGGTCGAAGATCTGGCCGTTCAGGCGATTGACGAAGTCTTCGACCGACTTCTCGACGCGCTGAGCGCCCTGCTTTTTGTCCAGGTAGAGGGAAACAGGGATTGCCTGTATTTCCACTTGGCCGCGCTTGTCTTCTGCTTCTTGGAGAACTGTGCTCCAGGTGCTTGCGGAGGGATCCCTGGGCCGCTTCGTCGCTGTTGGGCGGGCGCTGGTCGGCTGAATCCTCGCCTCCTTTCGGTTCGGACTCCGGGTGTCACCTGGTCTCTGGCGCTGCTTCTCGTTCTCGCTGCCGCTCATGGGAATATTTTCCGGTGGGCGGCATCGGGACGCCATCCGTCAATTGATGGCTGAAGACTGCGTCTGCGTGCCCGACGGGATCGTCGGAAGGGGTTCACATATGTGAACGCACACCCGGCAGATCCCAGTCATCGGATGTCTGTGCGGCTTTCCGGGTGAACAACTCTGGCTTTCGCCTGCTCTGTCTGGATATATTCCGCTCACCTCGCGCCAGCGGGGGCGAAACGTAATATGAATCCGGAGGGCGTCATGGTCGGGGTGTCGCGGCGGACGGTGCTTCGATCCGTGTCCATCGCAGCCGGGGCGGCGGCGTTCGGCGGTCTTTGGGCGGAGGGTGCGCCACCCGGGTCGGCCGCGCAGCGCAGCAGCCCGCACCGGGACGTCGCGATGGACGCGCGGATGCGCTGGCAGCGGTTGCCGAAGAACTGGCAGGAAGCGCCGTTCCTCGCCAACGGCTACCTCGGCGTGCAGGCCTACGCCGGGCAAATGCCGCAGGTGCTCAAGTTCATGCTCAGCCACACCCAGGTCCAGGACCAGCGCAACCAGTGGGAAGCCGGGATCGGGTTGTCGCGGCTGCCGATCGGCGCGATCACGCTCACCTTCGCCGGAGCGATCACGGGTGTCGACTGGACGCTTGACCTGTATAACGCCGAACTCGGCGGCACCATCACCACCACGCGCGGTCAGGTCGCGTTTTCCGCGGTGGTGCACAACGATCTCGGCGTCCTGCTCGTCTCGCTCGACCCGAGCGCGGGCGAATCCGGGGCGGCGTGGGGCTTTGCGCCGTTGGTGTCGGCGACCACCCGGACGGTGCGCAAGCCGCCGGAGTACACCGCGAATCCGGAACCTGAGCAGGCCAACGGGTACTGTGCGCAGCCGTTGACAGCTGGGGGCGGGTATACGACGGCGTGGCGGGAGAAGCGAGTCGGCACGAAGCGGTTGTTCGCGGCGACGGTCGCCTATTCGTTCCCGCGTTCCACGCACACCCGCGACGCCGTATCGCTGGTCGATCGCACGCTCGCGATGAACCCGGATCTGCTGCTCGCCTGGCATCGCCGCTGGTGGAACAGCTTCCATCAGCGCAGTTTCGTGTCCGTGCCGGACAAGCAGGTCCAGCGGTTCTACTGGATCCAGCTGTACAAGATCGCCTCGGCGACCCGCAAGGACGGCCCGGTGACCGCCGAATGGGGCCCGTGGTTCCCGGAGGTCGGCAACAGCTGGACGGCGGTGTGGTGGAACCTGAACGTCCAGGTCACCTATCCGATCGTCAACAGCACCAACCATCCGGAGCTGGACGCGGTCACCGAGACATTCCGTCGCGACCATGCCAATCTGGAGGTGTCCGTTCCGCCTGCCTATCGGGACGGCGACACGTACGCGCTTTCGCATCCGGGGGACTGGCGGCTGCGGCCGGGCGGGGTCCGGACGGTCGGCGTTCCGGGGACGACGTCCAAAACGGACCAGACCGGGAACCTGTTGTGGGGCTTGCACAACGTCTGGCTCGCGTACCGGCATCACCTCGACCAGTCGGTGCTGCGCGACGTGCTGTACCCGACGCTCGCGAAAGCGCTCAACTTCTACCGGCACTTCCTCTTCACCGGACCCGACGGCCTGCTGCACCTGCCGCTGACGCGATCGCCGGAGTACGCCGACGCGACTGACTGCACGTATGACCTGTCGTTGATCCGCTGGGCCGCGACGACGCTGGCCGACTCAGCGCGGATCCTGCGGTTGAACGAGCCGCGCGTGCCGATGTGGCGGGAGATCGCGGCGAAACTCGTTCCATACCACGAGGATCCGGTTGACGGCGTGCTGATCGGCGACGGCGTCCGGCTCGCCGATTCGCACCGGCACTTCTCGCATCTGCTCTGGCTGTACCCGCTGCGCGAGCGGAACTGGGAGCGGCCCGCCGACCGGGACGTCATGACCCGCACCTTCCGGCATTGGTCGGCGGACCAATCGGCCTGGCACGGCTACAGCTACGCGGCCGCGTCGTCGATGAACTCGGTGATGGACCAGCCCGAGGAAGCCTTGCGGTACCTGAAGTTCTTCCTCGACCGGAACATCGTCGCGGACACTGAGCTGACCGCGAACACGATGTACCGCGAGGGTTCGAACTTCGCCGTCGAAAGCCCGATCACCGCCGCACAGTCCGTTGTGGACATGGTGCTGCAGGGTTCCGGGGGAGTGGTGAAGGCGTTCCCGTCGGTGTCGGCGAAGTGGCCGGACGCGTCGATCGCCGGGCTGCGCACCGAGGGTGCGTTCCTGGTGGACGCGTCGCGGCGGCGGGGCGCGACGGAGTTCGTGCGGGTGCGCAGCGAAGCCGGTGCGCCGCTGGTGCTGGACCACGGCATCGACGGTGAGATCGACGTGTGTGATCAGTGGGGGCGGCGGCTGCCATGGCGGCCGGCCGGTCCGCGGCGGATCGCGCTGGAGGTGCGGCGGGGCGGCACGGTCACGGTCACCCCGCGCGGTGCCCGGCCGGACTTCGGGCCGCGTGACGTTCCTTCGCTCGGCACCGTTCCAGCGTGGGGTTTGCCTGACTAGAAACCAGGAGGTTGGCGGACATGGACATCTCGCGCCGGACAGTGCTCGGCGGAGCCCTCGCCGGAATCGCCGCCGGAGCGGTCGGGCTGTCCCCGGCCGGCGCGGCGGAGATGAGCGGCGACAGCGTCGACTGGGCGGGTTTCCTGGCGACAGCGGACCTGCGCTGGCGGCGGATGCCGAAGACCTGGTATGAGGGACCGTTCCTGGGCAACGGTTTCCTCGGCTCCGGCATCTACGCCGAACCCGGGCGCAACGCGGTCCGCTTCAACGTCCAGCACAGCCAGGTGCAGGACCACCGGCCGCAATTCGGGTCGCTGTTCGGTCTGGCGCGACTGCCGATCGGGTACTTCACGCTCGAACCGGTCGGCGAGATCACCGGTCTCGACTGGCGGCTCGACGTCTGGAACGCCGAGCTGACCGGCACCATCACGACCGCGGCGGGCAGTCTGGAGCTGCGGGCGATCGTCCACACCGGACAGTCGCTGCTCGCGGTGGAGGTGCGGCCGTCCGAGGGCGAGCGCGGGTTCCAGTGGGTGTTCCATCCGGCGAAGGCGATCAGCCCGCGAGCTGACCCGGTGTGGAAAAAGCCGCCGCCGGAAGGATATCTGGAGAATCCGCCGGTCCAGGTGCAGCAGGCAGGCGACGCGCACCTCGCGGTACAGCCCCTGCTGGCGGGTGGCGAGCATGTGACGGCCTGGCGCGAAGTCACGCGGGGCAGCACGCGGACGTTGTACACGTCGGTCGCGTGGTCGCATCCGGAGAAGACCTCGGTGAGCCGGGCGCTGCACACGGTGCGGCGGGCCACCGCGATGGATGTGCTGACCTGGGACCACCGCCGCTGGTGGCACGACTACTACCGGCGCAGCTTCCTGTCCATTCCGGACACCCGGCTGCAGAGTTTCTACTGGATCCAGCTGTACAAAGTCGCGTCAGCCGCCCGGAAGGAAGCGCCGGTGATGGCGACTTCCGGCCCGTGGCTGGAAAACACGCCGTGGCCCGCGACGTGGTGGAACCTCAACGTGCAGCTGGAGTACTGGCTCATCCAGGGCTCCAACCACCTCGAACTCGACGCGGTCAGCTACGCGCTCGGCAAGTACCGGGATCGCCTGACCAGCCAGGTCGCCAAGCCGTACCAGTCCGATTCCGCGGGTATCCCGCGCACCACCGACATGACGCTGCTCAACGGCCTCGCCGACTCCACGAGCGGCTACCCGGTCGGCATTCCCGGCCAGGACACCCCGACGCCCGAGGTCGGCAACCTCACCTGGGCACTGCACAACGTCTGGCTGACCTACCGGCACACCATGGACCGTCAGCTGCTGCGCGACACGCTGTTCCCGCTGCTGCGCAAGGCGATCAACTATTACCTGCATTTCCTCACCCCGGGCGCGGACGGACGGCTGCACCTCCCGGCGACCTTCTCGCCCGAGTACGGCGTGAACGCGCCGGACACCAACTACGACCTCGCCCTGATCCGCTGGGGCTGCAAGACATTGCTGGACACCGCGCGCGAGTTGCGCATCGCCGATCCGCTGGCGGGGAAGTGGCAACAGGTGCTCGCCACGCTCACCGACTACCCGGCGGACGAGAACGGCTACATGATCGGCGCGGGCGTCCCGTTCGCGAAATCGCACCGGCATTACTCGCACCTGCTGCAGATCTACCCGCTGTACGAGATCACCTGGGAACAACCGGAACACCGCAAGATCATCGAAACCTCGCTCAACCATTGGGTCGGCTTCGAAGGAGCGTTGCAGGGCTACACGTTCACCGGCGCCGCGTCGATCTCCGCGCAGATGCTGCGCGGTGAGAAGGCCGCGTACTACCTCGGCGAACTCCAGAAGCGTTATATCCAGCCGAACACGATGTACAAGGAATCCGGCCCGGTGATCGAAACGCCGTTGTCAGCGGCGAAATCGATGCAGGACATGCTGGTGCAGAGCTGGGGCGGCGTCATCCGGCTGTTCCCCGCGGTGCCGGACGCGTGGGGCGACATCGCGCTGTGCGACTTCCGTACCGAAGGCGCGTTCCTGCTCAGCGCATCGCGTGAAGGTGGGAAAACGCGCTGGCTCCAGGTGCACAGCGAGGCCGGTGCGCCGTGTGTGCTGCGACCAGGGATCGAGGGCGAGTTGACCGTGACAGACGCTCATGGCCGTCCGCGACGCTGGCGGCGGCTGGCGAATGGTGACGTGCGGGTTGACCTCGGACGCGGTCAGGACGCCTATGTGTACCGCCGCGGCGACCGGCCGGACTTCACGGTCCGGCCGGTTACACCGAGCGGGGCGAACGATCCGTGGGGGATGCCGTGAGCTAACGGTCGAGGAGGCTGCGGAGTGCCGCCATCAGTCCGGTTCCGGCGGCGGGGTGACGCCAGGCGATGTAGCCGTCCGGCCGGATCAGGAGGCAGCCGTCTTCCTCGATACCGCTGATGCGCGCCCAGTCTCCGTAGGAATCGCGGGCCTCGGGCGAACCGATGGTGACGACCCTTAGGTCCAGCCCGAGGTCCGCACCGGCTTTCGCGGCGGCGTCACGCCAGGCACCGCCGTTGAGTCCAGTGAGGACAGTCCACCGGCAGCGGCCGACGAGATCCAATGTGGACACTCGGCGACCGTCGGGGCCGACAAGCCAGACGTGCGGCAGTTTCGCACCCGGCGTGGTCGTGGGCCGGTGATACAGCTCGGGATCCCGTACCGCCTCACTCTCGGCACCATCCGGGATGACTGCCGAAGAGACGTACCGCTGGTCCATCTCCACGCCGTGCGCGTTGAACTCGTAGTTCTTCAGTTCGATGGCTGCCTGCAACCGCTTCCGCCGCAACGCTCCGTCCTCGGTCGCAGCGGTGCAGGCGGCGAGACCAGCCGTGATGGCGTCCGAATCCGTGTCCCCGTCGACGCCGAGCGCGGTGAAGATCGGCCCGAACTGATCCCGGCTGAGGTTCGCCCGGTCCACGATCTGCTTGCCGACCGGCGCTCGCTCGGCGCTGTAACTGTCGAGAAGTCCTTCGCCCGCGTCGCCGCGGACGACCATCGCGAGCTTCCACGCCAGGTTGTACGCGTCCTGCACCGACGTATTGGACCCGAGCCCGTTGGACGGCGGATGCCGGTGCACCGCGTCGCCCGCGCAGAAAACGCGCCCGGAGGAATACTGCGTGGCGTAGCTGTGGTTGACCGTCCACAGTGAAGTCGAGGTGATCTCCACCGGCAGGTCCGGATCGCCGACAAGGTCCCGGACGATCCGCGTCGCCTCCGCGCTGTCCACTTCGGGCGGTGGCTGCGCGATGTCGTACCCCCAGGTCAGCAGCCATTCGTTCCAGGGCCGCACCATCCGCACCAGGCCCATTCCGATGCCGCCGAGGTGCGCGCCCGGCCGCATCACCCAGTACAGCACGCTCGGCCGGTGCGCGACGTACTCGGCAAGGTCCGCGGTGAAGGTGATGTTCATGCTGCCGGCCTTGCCGGACTGGCCGTCGATCGGCAGCCCGGCCTGCTCGGCGACGCGGCTGCGGGCGCCGTCCGCGCCGATCAGGTAGCGGGCGCGGAGGGTGAACTCGTCGCCGCGAACCCGGTCCAGCAAACGCGCGGTCACGCCGTCGGAGTCCTGGCTGAAGCCGAGGAATTCCGTGTCCAGGCGCAGTTTCGCCCCACGTGCGGCGGCGTTCGTGACCAGGATCGGTTCGAGGTAGGTCTGCGGCAGGTCGATCATGTGGCACGGGCTCGCCGACGCGTACTCGGTCGCGGAGCGGTCCGCGGTGCCCCAGCTGGCGATCCGGCCGATCTCCTCACCGGCGAGCGACGTGCACAGCACGGTGTCGCCCATCAGCTCCGGGGGAGTGCCCTGCGCGAGCGCCTGGTCTTCGAGGCCGAGGTCGCGCAAGACCTCCATCGTCCGCTGGTTGGTGATGTGCGCGCGGGGCGTGTGCGCCGTCCAGCCGTATTTGGTCGCGAGCACGGTGCGGACGCCGCAGGACGCGAGCAGCAGCGCGGCGGAACCGCCCGCCGGGCCGCTGCCGACCACGAGGACATCGGTGTCGTAACTGGTCATGGTGGGATTCCCGGGGAGTCAGGCGCGGGTGACGCGGAAGGTGAACTCGAGACGGCGCCAGGGTTCGCGCCCGTCCGGCGCGGGGCCGGTCTGCTCGGCGAAGTCGACGATCAGGCCGTCCTTCACGCCGAACACGGTGTCCGAATCGAGGTAGTCGCCGCCGCGGACGAACAGCTGGGTCACGAGCGTGCGATAGCCGGGTTTGGCGATCATGAAGTGCACGTGCGGCGCGCGGAACGGATGCCGCTCGACGGCGGTGAGCATCTGGCCGACCGGGCCGTCGTCCGGGATCGGGTACGCCGACGGCACGATCGTCCAGAACCGCAGCCTGCCCTCGGCGTCGGTGCGGAAGCGGGCGCGCAGCACCGGACCGTCCAGATCGGGCAGCTGGACGTCGTAGAAACCGTCCTCATTGGACTGCCAGACGTCCACGACCGCGTCCGGCACCGGGGTTCCGTCCGGCTCGGTCACCTGGACATCCGTCCACAGTGGAGTCCCGGGCAGTCCTTCGGCGAGATCCGCGCCCTGCTCGGTTTCCGGCGGGCCTTCGACATAGAACGGGCCCAGCACCGCCGACGGCGTGGTGTCGGGCGTGCGCGAGTTCGTGAGCACGTCGACCACGCTCGAAACGCCAAGGGTGTCCGAGAGCAGAATGAACTCCTGCCGCGTGTCCGAGCTGATCTGCCCGGTGCGGGTGAGGAATCCGATCGCGTGCTCCCACTCCTCCTGGGTGAGGTCGGTGCGCACGACGTAGGAATGCAGCGTGCGGACCAGCTCGGACAGCAGTTCGCGCAACCGAGGGTCCGGCGTGCCGGCGAAACTGTCCACGACCTCCTGGGTGAGCCCGCGCAGATCCGGCGGCGTGCCTTCGGCGGGGGCGGGGCGGGTGCCGGACCACGCGTGTCGCAGCAGCTCCTCGATGCCGTCGCGGGTCAGTTCGCGCGGATTCGGATACGGCGCGGCGGTGGCCAGTTCGGCGGCCTTGGCGAGATCGCCTTCGGCCAGGCCGATTTCGGCCAGCGAACGCGGCACAGGCAGGCTGGCGATCAGGTCGAACACCGCCGTCGGGGCATCGGGTGCGCCGAGCGCTTCGGCGATCCGCCGCATGGCCTCCCGAGCCTTTGGCGCGTTGTACGCCATGGCGTGCGGAAGGACGATCGTGTGCGTTTCGGCGTGCGGCAAACCGAAACTGCCGCCGAGCGTGTGGCACAGCTTGTGGTGCAAGCCCATCCCGACCGACCCGAGGCAGGAACCGGCCAGCCACGCGGCGCGCAACGCGTCGGTCCGAGCGTCCGCGTCGGACGGATCGGCGGCGATCCGCGGCAGCGCGGCGGCGAGCAGCCGGATCGCCGCCAGGGCGAGCTGGTCGACGATCGGGTTGGCCTCCGCCGAGTAGAGCGCCTCGACCGCGTGCGCCATCGCGTTGACGCCGCTGGCCAGCGAGGTCGGCACGGGCAGGCCGAGGGTGAGGTCGACGTCGTAGACGACCACCTCGGGCAACACCTTCGGCGATGACTGGGTGGTCTTGCGGCCGTTCTCGGTCTGGCCGACGACCGGCGTCATCTCGGACCCGGCGTAGGTGGTCGGCACGATGACCTGCGGGATGTCGGTGCGCAGCGCGAGCGCCTTGGCCAGTCCGGTCGCGGAGCCGCCGCCGATCGCGACGACGCCGTCCACCGAATGCTCGGCGACCAGTGCGAGCGCGCGTTCGGTGACCTCGACCGGGGTGTGCATGGTGGGCTCGCCGAAGCGGGCGGCGAGCAGCGGGCCGAGCGCTTCGGCGGTCCGGTCGGCCGCCTCGGCCGCGGACTTTCCGGCCACCAGCAGGACCCGGCTGGCGCCGAGCCGCTGCACCTCGTCGGGGACGACGGCGAGCGTGCCGCTGCCGAACACGACCCGGGCCGGGTTGGCGGTGTAGGTGAACATCGACGGTCCTTCCACGCGGGTACGTCGAGTATCCGGGTGACGACGACCCAGCGCCTGCACAGACATGCTGTGCGGGCTGCACGAAACGCGCGTGTCAGCCGTCCCGGCGAAGCGCGGCGGGCGTCGTGCCCAGGTGGGCGCGCAGGACTCGGGTGAGGTGCTCCTGGTGAGAGAAACCGCAGCGCACAGCGATGTCCGCGATCGGTTCGGTGCCGGTCCGCAGCAGCAATCCGGCTTGATCCACGCGCAACCGCAACAGGTACCGATGCGGCGGCAGCCCGGTGCGCGCCTTGAAGCGGCGGGCGAACCGGCTGACGCTCAACCCGGCCGCCGCGGCCAGTTCGGCCAGCCCGAGCGGTTCGGCAAGGCGTTCGTCCATCAGCTCGCGCACCTGGGCGAATTGCCGGTCCGTCAGTGCCTCGACCGATCGCGGCGCTAGGGGAGTGCTCCGCCCGGAACGGTGCTGCCGCGCGAGTTGCGCGGCGACGAGTGCGGCGAGCTGATCCGTGTACGCGCGAGCGCCCGGCTCCCATTCCCGCACGACGCTGTCGAGCGCGAGGACCAGTTGTTCGAGCAGCGGATCGACGCTGCCGAGCTCGTCGGCCAGCCGGACCGGAGCGTCCGATCCGGCGGCCTCCTGCACTGCCGAATCCGGCAGGTACACGTGCAGCGTGTCCAGCTCGCCGCCGAGTTCGACCGACAGTTCCTGGTGCGACGGCTGGAGAAAGAGCCCGCCCGCAGGGATCCGCCGGCTGCGCTCGCCGGGCGACCCGACGCCGCGGCGAACGGTGACCGGACCGGCGAGGTGCAGGATCAGCTGGTGCGTCCGAGCGGGCCCGAACTCCGCGCGATACGGCCGTTCGCGCTGTTTGGACAGATAGATCCGGTCCCAGCCGAGACCCGCGCTGGTGCGTTCGGGGCGGATCCACGGCAGGGAAAGGATGCCGTTCGTGTCGCCACGCCCCAGCTCGCCCACGGCGTCCTCCTCTTCGAGGGTCCCCGTGGGCGAGGGTACCTCTCAGAGCGGGTTGAACACGCCCAGCGGGGCGGTGCAGAACGGCCCGCCGATGTATTCGGCGGCCGCCCCGGTCGGCGCGGGCTTGTCGGCCAGCTGGTCGGCGTAGACCTCGGCGTTGTCGTGCGACTTGTAGCCCAGCGCCTCGGCCTCGGCGAGCGAGTAGACGCGGCGGGTGTTGTCCGAGACGCCCCAGATCATCCGGTAGCCCGGCGACGGCGCGCTCAGGCAGGCCTCGAACAGCCGCGCCCCGTCGTCCGGCGACAACCAGCTGGTCAGGCCGCGGATGCCGAGCGGCAGCGGGGTCTCGAAGCACGAGCCGATGCGGATGACGATCACGTCCATGTCGAAGCGCGACGCGTACAGGCTGCCCAGCGCTTCGATGGCGGCTTTGCTTACGCCGTAATAGGTGTCCGGTCGGGTGCTGGAGTCGGCGGGCAGGCCGCTCTCGCCCGCGTCGGCGTTCCGGCGGAAACCGACGGCGTGGTTGCTCGACGCGAGCACGACCCGGCGGATCCCGGCTTCGCGGGCGGCTTCGAGGACGGTGTGCGTGCCGTTGATGTTGACGTCGAGGGTGGCGTCCCACGACGCCTCGCGGCTGAGCCCGCCAAGGTGGATCACCGCGTCCGCGTCCGCGCAGGCCGCGGCCATCGCTTCGGGGTCGGTGACCGAGCCGGTCACGATCTCGACCGCTTCGCCGTCCTCGGCGGCGGGCTGCTCGGCGAGGTCGAGCAGCCGCAGCACCCGGCCGTCACGGCGCAGCCGCGGCCGCATCAGGGTGCCGACGACGCCGGCCGATCCGGTGATCAGCACACGCTGGTCTGGCATGGATTTCCTTCCATAAAAGCTCGTGAGTGCCTATCGCGGTGAGAACCGCGATAGGCACTCACGAGGGGCACGGGTGGCGGCGGTCAGCGGATTCCGGCGCGGCGCAGCTGCTGGCCGAGCTCGGCGGTGGTCTCGGCCAGCAGCTCGCCGACGCGCTCGACGTCGGCGTCGGTGACCTTGCCCAGCGGCATCGAGCAGCTCATCGCGTCGGTGCCGGGAATGCGGTACGGGATCACCGCGGCCACGCAGCGCACGCCGAGGGTGCCCTCTTCGATCTCGGCGGCGTACCCGCGTTCCCGGGTGCGCGCGAGGTCGGCGTGCAGCGCGTCGAGCGTGGTGATGGTGTTCGGGGTGAGCGCGACCAGCTCCTCGGGCATGAGCGCCTCGACCTCTTCGTGGGTCAGCTCGGCGAGCAAGGCCTTGCCCAGCGCGGTCGCGTGCGTGGGCAGGGTGCGGCCGACGCGCGAGATCAGGTGCGTGGAGTGCTGCGACTCGCGCGTCTCCAGGTAGACGACCTCGGTCCGGTTGCGGCGCGCGAAATGCGCGGTGAAGCCGGTCTTCTCGCGGATGCGCTCCAGCGCTTCGGTGGCGTAGGGGACGATCGCGTCGCGGTCGAGGTACGCGGTGCCGCAGATCAGCGCACGCACGCCGAGCCGGTAGCGCGCGGAGTTCGCGTCGGCCTCCAGCCAGCCCGCGTCCAGCAGGGTGCGCAGCAAACCGTGCAGACTGGAGCGAGGGAACCCGGTGCGCGCATGGAGATCAGACAGCGACAGCCACACGTCGTTCGCGGCGAACGTCTCGATCAGGTCGATGGCGCGCCGCGCCGACTTCACGCCCGCGGACTCCGCGGGAGCGGTGGCGGGGTCTGTCTTTTGCGCCATGCGCGTCCTCCAACCGGGCCGTTGACTTGTGAGTCCGGCCATATTAGCGTCCCGAACAGCGTTCTTGTGGGTGAACATAGTCACGATAACAGACTCCATTCAAGAATGTGAACATTGGAGCAGAAACTGATGGCACAGACCGCAATCGAGCTGGACGGCTTGCTGGCGTTCCCGCTGACCCCCTTCACCGAAGACCTCGAGCTCAACCTCGACGGGTTCGCGGAGAACGTGGAGAGCCACATCGCCGCCGGTGCGGGCGCGCTGTTCGTCGCGTGCGGCACCGGGGAGTTCAGCTCGCTGTCGGTCGACGAGGTCGCCACGCTGCTGGCGAAGGCGCGCGAGGTCGCTGGTGGACGAGTGCCGGTGTGGGTCGGCGCGGGCGGCGGCGCGGCCACTGCGCGCGCAGGCGTCGCGGCGGCGCAGGCGGGCAATGCCGACGGTGTGCTGCTGCTTCCGCCGTACCTGGTCACCGGGCCGCAGGAGGGGCTGGTCGACTACGTGCGCTACGCGGTCGGCGACACCTCGGTGCCGGTGATCGTCTACCACCGCAGCACCGGCGTCTTCACCGCGCCTGCCGCCGCGAAGCTGCTGGACATCCCGTCGGTGGTCGGGATCAAGGACGGCTACGGCGACGTCGAAACGATGACCCGGATCGTCACCACGATCCGCGCGCTCGGCACGCAGCGTTCCGCGGACTTCTTGTTCTTCAACGGCTTGCCGACCGCCGAGGTCTCCGCGAAGGCGTACGCGGCGGCTGGCGTCGCGCGCTACTCCTCGGCGGTGCACTGCTTCGCTCCGGAGATCGCGCACCGCTTCCACCGCGCGCTGGCGGAGGACGACAACGCGACGATGGACGCGCTGCTCGCCGGGTTCTACCTGCCGCTGGTGGCGTTGCGCGACGAGACGCCCGGCTTCGCGGTGTCGCTGGTGAAGGCCGCCGCCCGGCTGCGCGGCGACAAGGTCGGCACTGTCCGGCCGCCGTTGATCGAGCCGACCGCCGAGCAGATCGACCGGCTGGGCAAGGTCGTCGAGAACGGTTTCGCCGTGCTGAAAGGCCTCTGATGAAAATCCGGGACGTGGTGCTGACCCCGGTCGCCTTCGCGGACGCACCCCTGCTCAACGTGATGGGCGTGCACGAGCCGTTCGCGTTGCGCAGCGTGGTGCAGGTGGTGTGCGATGACGGCGTGGTCGGCCTCGGCGAGTCGTACGGCGACGCGGCGTTCCTCGGCGAGGTGCGCAAGGTGCTGCCGGAACTGGCCGGACACGACATTTTCGACCTGCCGGGCCTGAAGCGGATCATCGCGCGCAAGCTCGCCGGGACCGTGCTGACCGACGAGCACGGCCTGATCGGCGGGTTCTCCATCCGCAAGACGATCGCCAGCGTGTACTCGCTGTTCGAGGTCGCCTGCCTGGACGCACAAGGACACTTCCTCGGTCGTCCCGTCGTCGACCTGCTCGGCGGCAAAGCGCGCGACGCCGTCGACTTCTCCGCGTACCTGTTCTACAAGTACGGCGCGCACATTGGCGCGGACGAGGACAGCTGGGGCGACATCCTCACCCCCGAGGCACTGGTCGGTTCGGCTGGGCGAATGGTTGAGGAGTACGGGTTCCGCTCGATCAAGCTCAAGGGCGGGGTTTTCGCGCCGGAGCAAGAGATCGAGGGGATCCGTGCGCTGGCCGAAGCGTTCCCCGGGCACCCGTTGCGCATCGATCCGAACGCGGCGTGGACGCCCTCGACGAGTGTCCGCGTGGCCGCCGAACTCGACGGCGTGCTGGAGTACCTCGAAGACCCGACGCCGGGTATCGAGGGCATGGCTGAGGTCGCACGCGAGGCGAGCATGCCGTTGGCCACCAACATGTGCGTGGTGAACTTCGGCGACCTGGAGCCCGCGTTCCGGGCGCGCGCGATCGGTGTTCTGCTGTCCGACCACCACTTCTGGGGCGGAATGCGCGACACCCAGGCGCTGTCGGTGGCCTGCGAGAGCTTCGGCGTCGGGCTGTCCATGCACTCCAACAGCCACCTCGGCATCAGCCTCGCCGCGATGGTGCACGTCGCGGCGGCGACCCCGCACCTGACGTATGCCTGCGACACGCACTGGCCGTGGAAGACTGCCGACGTGATCGAACCGGGCGTGCTGGATTTCGCCGACGGAGCGGTGGCGGTGCCGGACCGGCCCGGGCTCGGGATCACGCTGGACCAGGACGCGCTCGCCAGGGCGCACGAGGACTATGTCCGATGTGGACTGACCAAACGGGACGATGTGACGTACATGCGCAAGTACACTCCCGGCTTCGAGCCGAACACGGCGAGGTGGTGAGCCGGTGAAGGCGACCGGATACGCGTATCCGTGGGACGTGCTCGGCGACACCGCGTTCGCCGAGCGGGTGCGGGATCTAGGGGTGGACGAGGTCGCGGTGGCCTTGGCCTACCACAGTGCCCGGGCCGCGACGCCGTGGTCGACGGACCAGACCTCGGTGGTCGCGCGGACGGCCGCGCTCTACCGGCCGGTGCGCGCGGAAGCGTGGGCGGGCCGGGATCTCGTACCCGCCGCGCCCGACTGGGTCTCTTCGGAGGACAGCGGCGGTGATGCGGTCCGGCGCCTCAACGACGCCGGAATCCCGGCCGCTGCGTGGATTGTGCTCACGCATAACTCTCAGCTGGGCACCGCGTTCCCGCAGTACGCCGTGCGCAACTGCTTCGACGAGACGTATCCGTGGGCGTTGTGCCCGGCGCAACCCGCCGTCCGCGAGTACGCGGCGACGCTGACCGCTGAATCCGTTGCGGGGTTGAAGCTTTCGTCGGTATTGCTGGAAGCGTGCGGCCCGCTCGGCGGCGTGCACCAGCACCAGCACGAGAAGACCGACGGCGTATGGGCTCCGGCCACCGCACGGCTGTTGTCGATCTGCTGCTGCGACGCTTGCGCGGAGGGCTGGACCGGCCTCGACCCGTCGGACGTCCGGGAAACCTTGCGCGCCGAGGTGCAGCGGCTGATCGCCACAGCGGATTTGTCGGTGGCCGAGGATAGACTTCCGGCTGAGTTGAAGAAAACGCTTTTGTCCGGACGGCAGCAGTCGACCGATGCGCTGCGCGCCGCGGTGCTGGCTGTGCTGGAGCCAGGTACGCGGATCGTGCTGCACGGTGCGCTGGACCCGTGGGTCACCGGCGCGCTGCCCGGCCTGACCCCGACGGCCGCCGACGACGCCGAGACGGTGGTGCTGCAGAACTGGGCTCCCGGTCAGGCGAGCGTCGACGCGGTTGCCGCTGCTCGGCAGGCGCTGCCGGAACGGGTCGCGATCGGCAGCTACATCACCGCGGTAGCGGCGAGCGCGGTGCCGGACATCGAGGCGTACGTGCTTGAGCTGGCCAAGGCCGGCGCGACCGAATTGCACCTGTACCACCTGGGCCTCGCCGGACCTGCGCGCTGGCCGGACCTGCACGCCGCCACGGCTGCCGCGCACTCGGTGTCGTGAAGCTTGTTTGGTGCGGAGATGCGTTGAGTCGTGAAGCTTCTGTTCCGGAGGTGGGAAGGTGCGCTGGTTGCGGGAGTCGCCGGGTCGAGCGGCTGGCTGCTGTCGCGCACGTGGTGTCGTGAAGCTTGTTTGATGAGGAGATGCGTTGAGTCGTGAAGCTTCTGCTCCGGGGGTGGGAAGGTGCGCTGGTTGCGGGAGTCGCCGGGCCGAACGGCTGGCTGCTGCCGCGCACGCGGTGTCCTGAATCTGTTTGACAAGGAGATGCTGTGAGCCGCGAAACTTCCGGAACGGAAGGGCATGCTGGCCGAGGCAGCCGCTCAGCGGTTCGTCGAAAGCACTCCGGCTGACCAGGCCGAGCGGCGCGCCGCCGCTGCCGCGCACTCGGCGTCCTGAACCTGTTTGACGAGGAGATCCATTGAGCCGCGAAACTTCCGCCCCGGAACTGGAAAGCGTGCTGGCCGCGGCCGCCGCAGCCGCGCGCCCGTTCGCCGAAAGCACGCCAGCCGAACGGGCGCGCTGGCTGGCCGCCGCCGCGGACGCGCTCGACGCGGCCGCCGATGAGCTGGTCCCGTTGGCGCACCGGGAAACCCGCCTCCCGGCCGCGCCGCGGTTGAAGGGCGAGCTCGCGCGCACGACGTTCCAGCTGCGACTGTTCGGCGAAGTGCTGCGGGACGGCGAATTCCTGGGCGCGACCGTCGACCACGCCGACCCGGCCTGGCCGATGGGCGCCCGTCCGGACCTGCGCCGCGTGCTCGTGCCGATCGGACCGGTGCTCGTGTTCGCCGCGAGCAACTTCCCGTTCGCGTTCAGCGTCGCGGGCGGCGACACCGCGTCCGCGCTGGCGTCCGGCTGTCCGGTGGTGCTCAAGGCGCACCCGGGCCACGAAGAGCTTTCGACGCGAACCGGCGAGATCGTCGCGCGGGCGCTGACGGAAGCGGGCGCGCCGGAGGGTGCGTTCGCGGTGATCCACGGGGTCGAGCAGGGCGTCACGGCGCTCAAGGACCCGCGGATTTCCGCCGCCGCGTTCACCGGTTCCGTGCCGGGCGGGCGCGCGCTGTTCGACATCGCGGTGTCGCGGCCGACGCCGATTCCGTTCTACGGCGAGCTGGGCAGTGTCAACCCGGTCGTCGTCACGCCGGGTGCGGTCGCCGCGCGCGGCGAAGCGGTGGCGAAGGGCTATGCCGGGTCGTTCAGCCTCGGCGCGGGTCAGTTCTGCACGAAGCCGGGCCTGCTGTTCCTGCCCGAGGGCCACGGGTTGGACGACACGCTGCGCGAGGCCGTCAGTACGGTCGCTCAGCAGGAAATGCTGAACGACCGCATCGCCGCCGGATTCGCGCGGAAGCTGGCGGATCTGCGCGCGGTATCGGGCGTCGAGTCGGTCGTGGAAGGCGCGCAGGACGGCGACGCGTTCACTCCGTCGCTGCTGGCGACCACGGCGAAGGAATTCCTGGCTGGCGGCGAGGCTGTTCGCGAGGAGCACTTCGGCCCGGCGTCGCTGATCGTCACCTACTCCGACCAGACAGAACTGACCGAGGTGCTGGACAGCCTCGAACCCGGCCTCACCGCGACGGTCCAGGGCGAGGAGAGCGACGCCGACTTCGTGCGCCCGCTGCTGCCCTCGCTCACCCGGCTCGCCGGACGGCTGCTGTGGAACGACTGGCCGACCGGCGTCACGGTCAGCTGGGCGCAGCAGCACGGCGGCCCATACCCGGCGACGACCGCGCCGACCACGACCTCGGTCGGCACCGCCGCGATCGAACGCTTCCTGCGCCCGGTCGCGTGGCAGAGCTTCCCGGACGCGCTGCTGCCGGAAGCCCTGCGCGAAGCGAACCCGTGGCAGCTGCCGCGCCGGGTCGACGGAGCGCGCTGAACAGACCCCCTCGTGCGTGGCAATCCCGGTTCTAGCCGGGATTGCCACGCACACCCAACCCCACTGGGAGGCACCGTCATGCCCGTGAACCGCAGAACCGCACTGCGTGGCGGTGCCATCGCCGCTGCGTCGGCCGCGCTCGTCGCCACTGCACGCCCGGCGTTCGCTTCGGCGTCGAGTTCGGCTTCGGCCTCGGCTGATCCGTTGAAGACCATCGTGGCTGGCTACCGCGAGCTGCAGACCGGCATCAACCGCCCGTCGCCGGAACGCTCGGCCGCGCTGAAGAACCTCGGCCGGGTCGCGAAGTCGTACTACGACGGCATGACGGTCTCCGGCAACGGTCCACTGTGGACTGATCTGCCGCTCGGCCCCGGCAGCGACTACACCACGTCGATGTACGCCCGGCTGCGCGCGATCGCCGTCGACTGGGGGACACCGGGCAGCACGCTTTCCGGCGACCCGAAGGTGCTCGACGGGATCAGGAAGGCGCTGGAGCTGATCTACGCCAGCCAGTACAACCCGCAGGTCGGCGAGATCGGGAACTGGTACACCTACGAAATCGGCGTGCCGTACTACCTGCTGCACACCCTCGTCACGGTCGCCGACCGGCTGACCGCCGACGAGCTGGCGCGGTATGTCAGCCCGATCAAGCGGTTCGTCGGCAACCCGAACCTGCGCGCGAACAACCCGAAGGTCGTCGAAACCGGCGCGAACCGGGCGGACAAGGCGCTGATCTCGATCGTGTCCGGCGCGCTGACCGGCGACACCGCGTGGATCCGCACCGGCATCGACGCGATCACCGACGTCGCCGGCGGGGGAGCGGCGAGCGTCCTGGCGAAGCTGGACCGCGCGGCGGGCGACGGCTTCCACGCCGACGGCTCGTTCATCCAGCACGACACCATCCCGTACCCCGGCCACTACGGCATCGTCCTGCTGACCGCGCTCGCCGGGACGATCCACGTCACCGAAGGCACCGAGTACGCGCTGTCGGACGACCTCAAGCAAAAGGTGTACGCGCTGGTCGGCGACACGTTCGCGCCGTTCGTCTACGCGGGCGCGCTGATGGAGCCGGTGCGCGGGCGGATGCTGTCGCGCCAGGGCGAAACCGCGCACGACATCGGACATCAGCTGACCGTCGCGACATTGGTCCTCGCCCGCTCGGCGACCGGGACCGTGCAGACCGAGCTCTCCGGCCTCGCCGCCAAGTGGATCAAGGAAGGCACATACGCGCCGTTCCTGGAAATCCCCGATCCCGAACGGTTCGCGCCCGGCCCGGATCTCGTCGCGACGCCGGGCATCGAGTTCGCCCAGGACATGCTCGCCGGACCCGTTCGGCCCACGCCGATCGTCGCGACGCACCGGATCTTCGGCCAGCAGGACCGGATGGTGCACGTGACCGAGGGATGGTCCGCGTCGCTCGGCGTCGGCTCCACGCGGATCTCGCGCTACGAGTCGATCAACGGGATGAACCTGCACGGCTGGCACGTCGGCGACGGTGTGCTGTATCTGTTCCTCCCCAACGCGAAAGGCCACTACTCGGACGCCTATTGGCCGACCGCCGATCCGGCCCTGCTGCCCGGCACCACCGCGAAGGCCGGTCCGCCGGGACCGTTGGCGGGGACTCCGTTGACGACGAAAGCGCACGTCGGCGGCGTGCGCTGGGACGCCCGGCACGGCGCGTACGCGATGGATTTCGTCTCCGAAGACGGTTCTTTGTCCGCTCGGAAGTCCTGGTTCTTCACTCCGGCGGGCATCGTCTGCCTCGGCGCGGGAATCACCGACACGTCCGGGCAAGCGGTCCGGACCACGATCGAAAACCGCAACCTCGGCGAAAACGGACGCGGCACGCTGCTGGCCGACGCCCGCGTGGTCGGCGATTCGGCCGCCCTGCACCGGCCGCGCTGGCTGCACCTCGACCACGTCGGCGGGTACGTCCTGCTCGACAACGCCGAGGTCACCGCACTGCGCGAAGACCGGATCGGGGCTTGGCGCGACGTCGACACCGGTGCCAACACGAAGGGCACCACGACGCCGAACACGCGGCGGTACCAGAAACTGGTGATCGAGCACGGTGCGAAGCCGGTGGACGCGAAGTACGCGTACGCGGTTCTGCCCGGTGCGTCGGTGATGGGGACTGTCGCTTCGATGCTCTCGTGGCGCGTCCGGGCGAACACGGCCGCTGTCCAGGCTTTGCGGCTGTGGGATAACACACTGCTCGCAAACTTCTACAGTGCGGGTACCGTGGACGAAGTATCCGTCTCAGGACCCGCTTCGGTGGCGCTCGGCCGGGACAGCCTCGCTGTTTCCGACCCGACGCAGCTGCAGGACAGCGTCCGCGTGACGGTGCGGCGGCGCACAGTGGAGGTTCCGCTCAAGGACACCTTCGGCGCCACCAAGATCGTTCCCCTGCGGTGAGCACGGTTTTCCCCGCCGGGCCGGTGGTTCCCGGCCTGGCCCGGCGGGGCCCCACTTGAGTCGGCCGCGGCCGTAAAGTGGGCGGAGCCGTCTCGAGCGGGGAGGAACTTTGGCGCATTTCGATGTCCTGGTCGTCGGAGCCGGACTGTCCGGAATCGGCGCGGCGTGCCGGCTGCAGCAGCAGGCGCCGGGCCGCACGTACGCCATCCTCGAAGCGCGCGACACGACCGGCGGAACCTGGGACCTCTTCCGGTATCCCGGCGTGCGCTCCGACTCGGACATGTTCACGCTCGGCTACCCGTTCCGCCCGTGGCGCAAGGAACAGGCGATCGCGTCCGGCGCGGAAATCCTGGAGTACATCCGGGATACCGCCGCGCACTACGGGATCTCCCAGCACATCCGGTTCGGCCACCGGGTAGTTCGGGCGTCCTGGTCGTCAGCCTCGGCCCGCTGGACTGTGGAGGTCTCCCGGGACGGCGAGCTCCTCACCTTCACCTGCTCTTTCCTGTACCTGTGCAGCGGCTACTACAGCTACGAGAACGGCCACGTCGTCGATTTCCCCGGCCGCGACGCGTTCCGCGGCGAGATCGTGCATCCGCAGTTCTGGCCGGAGGACCTGGACCTCACTGGCAAACGAGTCGTAGTGATCGGCAGCGGTGCCACCGCCGTGACCTTGGTTCCGGAACTGGCTTCAGCGGCGGAGTCCGTGACGATGCTGCAACGCTCGCCAAGCTACGTCCTGGCCCGCCCTTGGACGGATTCACTTGCCTGCCGCCTGCGGAAGTTTCTCCCTTCGCGACTCGCCTACCACGTCGTACGGGCAAAGAACGTTCTGGTGACGACGCTGCTCTACCAGTTCTCCCGGCGGCAACCCGAGCGCGCGGCAGCCTTCTTGCGGGACGCGGCCGCTAAGCAATTACCTCCTTCAATTCCGGTAGATCCCCATTTCTCGCCGCGTTACCAACCCTGGGACCAGCGACTCTGCCTGACTCCCGGTGCGGACTTCTTCCAAGCGCTCCGCAGCGGAAAAGCGGACATCGTCACCGACCGGATCGACCGCTTCACCCCCGAAGGCATCACGCTGGAATCGGGCGCGGCTCTGCCCGCAGACGTGATCGTCACCGCCACCGGCCTCCGGGTGATCGCGTTCGGCGGCATCGAACTGAGCGTGGACGGCGCGGCGATCGAGCCTTCAGAACAGCTGGTGTACAAGGGAATGATGCTAGGCGGAGTGCCGAACTTCGCGTGGTGCCTAGGCTATGTGAACGCCTCCTGGACACTGCGGTCCGACCTCGTCTCCCGCTACGTGTGCCGTTTGCTGAACCACCTTTCCCGCAACGGTTTTGACGCATGCGTGCCGCGCCCGCCCGCAATCCCGGAGTCGACGCGGCGGCCGATCATGGACCTGACGTCGGGCTACCTGACGCGCGCCGCCTCAGTGCTGCCCCGCCAAGGCAACCGACGCCCATGGCTGATGCGGCAAAACTACGTACTGGACGCGGCAGACCTCCGACTGAGCCGAGTCGACGACGGGGTGCTGCGGTTCGAGCGCGCTTCGCGGCGCAGTGCTTGACCTCCTGACTTCGGTGCTGCTCGGCTTTCGTGACTCGGCGGGGACTCGCGGCGGTCGTGGCGAGGTCCTTCGGGCCAGCCCGCTCGGCGCTGCTGATGACCTGCCGGGGAGTCGCCGCGGTGGTGTCGAGTTCCGCTGTTCTGGTTGTGGTTCCCGACGACTTTGACCGCGCTGTTTCGAGATTTCTCTGATCCGCCCTGCTCGGCTCTTCTGACGGCGCAAGGGGGAATCGCGGCGGTCCTGTCAAGACCCTTCCGGCCTGTCCTGTTCGGCATTCTTGATGGCTTGGCGGGGCGCGCCGTGGTCGTTGCGGCTGGCCTGCCCGGCATTTCTGACGACCTCGCAAGCGAAGCGCCGCGACCGTGCCGGATTCTCGCTCCCGCTCGGCATTCGCAATGACCTGCAGAGGGAGCCGCTGTCCCGCCGAGATCCTTCCGGTCTGAACGCGGCATCGCCCTGTCAGCAGCTCCAGTCTTTGTCCAGGTCGAGGTTTTCCCGACGCTGGGTAAAGGAGAACCAGTTGCCGGAATCGTCGCGGAAGATGGCCTCGGTGCCGTAGGGACGCTCTTGCGGCTCCTGCACGAACTCGACCCCGCGTGCCTTCAGGGCTTTGTAGTCGGCGTGGATGTCGTCGGTCCCGAAAACCCCGGCTCCCAGCACTCCCTTGGCTACGAGCTGCTTCAGCGCTTCGGCCGATTCAGGGTCGAGCGCCGGCGCGCCAGGGACCATCAGCGTGATCTCGAGGTCCGGCTGGTCCTTGGCCCCGACGGTCAGCCAGCGCATCCCGCCGTCGCCCATTGTCAGGTCGGTGCGGACTTCCAGGCCCAGCTTTTCGGTGTAGAACTCCTTGGCCCGGTCATGGTCGAGGACCCAGACGTTGGCGATGGACAGGCCCTTGATCACAGCTGACTCCTCGTGCCCGGCAGGCGCTGTTCGCCCGCTCTCTGTGCTCAACCGTAGTTACTTCCGGGGCTGCTCGGCTTCTTGAAAATTGCGGTCCTTCGCCGGGTATCGGGGAAGCGGCTTTTTGTCGTACCTGTCTGGAATGCTCCAGGCATGGACATGATCCTGCAGGTGACGATCGACTGCTCCAATCCGCAGAAAGGCGATGGGCGTGCTCGGGACAGAGTTGCCGCCCGGTGCCGGGGATATCCCGGAGTCGATCGTCGATCCCGTGGGGCGGGGACCGAGGGTCTGGTTCCAGCCGGTCCCGGAGGCCAAGACGGCCAAGAACCGATGGCACTTCGACCTGAAGGCCGACCGGGGCGCGACGTTCCGCTGGACATCCGTACGCAGCGAGCCAAGGCCGAGGCAGAACGGCTGCTCGAAGCCGGTGCCGCGGTGCTGCGAATCGACGGTGAGCCGAACTTGGAGCACTACGCCGCCGCCATGCAGGACCCGGAGGGCAACGAATTCGACATCGTCTGAGTGGTGTTGCGGCCGCGCCGGTCACACCGTTGCTTCACGGCTGCGCCCAGCGCTTGGTGGCGGGATGCAGTTGGCGGTGGTCCATTGCGCGAAAAAGCCCTGCTTCCTTGGCCCGCAACGGCTTCGTCGCTGCGCATCCGCGAGATCGCTCCGCGTCAGAATCCGAGATGAGTCGAGGTGCGGCTCTTGCTTGGCGGCGGTTCCGAGGTGTCCGTGAGGTCGGTGCGCCGGGGATGGAGACGGTTTGTCCCTGAGGAGCCGAGAGCAGTCGAGGTGTGGTCCTTGGTCGGGGACGGTTCCAAGGTGTCCGTGAGGTCGGCGCGCCGGGGATGGAGACGGTTTGTCCCTGAGGAACCGAGAGCGGTCGAGGTGCGGTTCTTGGTCGGCGGCGGTTCCGAGCCGTCCGTGGGGTCGGCGCGCCGGGGATGGAGACGGTTCGTCGCTCAGGAGCCGAGAGCGGTCGAGGTGTGGTCCTTGGTCGGCGGCGGTTCCAAGGCACCCAGGAGGTCCGCGCGCACGGGATCGAGACGGTTCGTCACTCAGGGTCGGGTTTCGGTGTCCGCGACAGTCCCTTGAACCCGCCGTGCCACAGGAGCGCGTAACACCCGGGTACGAGGGCCGAGCCCTGGCTGACGTGCCGGGCGCGGTATTCGCTCGGGGTCAGGCCGGTGTGTTTCTTGAAGCTCGACGAGAACGATCCGAGACTGCTGAACCCGACCAGCGGGCAGATTTCGGTGACGGACAGATCGGCTGTCCGCAGCAAATCCTCCGCGCGCTCAATCCGGCGGCGGCTCAGGTATTGCCCGGGCGTCTGCCCGTACACGGCGCGGAAGAGGCGCACGAAGTGGTAGCGCGAGTATCCGGCGTGCGTGGCGATCGCGTCGAGGTCGAGGGGCTCGGCCCAGTCCCGGTCCATGGCGTCCTTGGCGAGGCGCAGCTGACGCAGCTGCGCAAGCGGGACTGCGGAGGCCGGGCCGGGGGTGGTTCCCATTTCCCGATGGTGACACACGCGTCGGGGGAGCTGGCTGGGAAGGCGGGTGGCCGCGATCGGGGCAGGTCGTTCAGCGGGAGAGAGGTCACTGGGCCGTGGCTGAAGCGGCCCAGCGGCTCAGGTCCTCCCGTCGGAGTGCGGCTGCCATCAGGTCCGGGAAAAGGTCCGGCGTGCAGGCGAAGGCGGGAACCCCCAGCTCGGTGAGTGCGGCGGCGTTCTCGTGGTCGTAGAACGGCGCTCCGGAGTCTGACAGCGCCAGCAGCGTGACCACCTGCACCCCGGAACCGACCAGATCTGCGACTCGGCGCAGCAGGTCGTCACGTACTCCGCCTTCGTACAGGTCGCTGATGAGCACCAGGAGCGTCTGCTCGGGGCGCTCGACCAGTCCTTGGCAGTACGCCAACGCGCGGTTGATGTCGGTGCCGCCTCCTAGCTGGGTGCCGAACAGGACGTCGACGGGGTCGTCCAGGTGGTCGGACAGGTCGGCGACGGCGGTGTCGAAGGCGACGAATTTCGTGCTCAGGGCGCGCATCGAGGCCAGGGCCGCGCCGAAGACGCCGGAGTACACCACGGATTCTGCCATCGAGCCGGACTGGTCGACGGCCAGGATCACGTCGCGCCGGACGCTTTGTTCTCGGCGGCCGTAGCCGAAAAGCTGTTCGGGCACAATGGTTTTCAGGTCGGGAGAATAGTGTTTCAGGTTCCGGCGGACGGTGAGGTTCCAGTCGATGTCCGCGCCTCGGGGGCGTTGCGTGCGGGCCGCGCGGTCCAGGGCGCCGCGCACTGCCGCTCGGGTGCGTTCGGCCAGGCGTTCCTCTAGCTCCGTGACGACCTTGCGCACGACGGTGCGGGCGGTTTCCTTTGTCTCCTCCGGTAAAACGTTGTTGAGGGACAGCAGGGTGCCGACCAGATGGACGTCCGGTTCCACGGCGCTCAGCAGTTCCGGTTCCAGCAGCATCCGGGTGATGCCGAGCCGGTCTACGGCGTCGCGTTGCATGACTTGCACGACCGAGCCGGGGAAGTATTTCCGGATGTCGCCCAGCCAGCGCGCGACGCGGGGCGCGGAGGCTTGCAGGCCGCCGCTGCGGCCGCCGCTGCCGCGCGAGTTTTTGGGGCGCTCGTCGTAGAGGGCGGCCAGCACGTTGTCGACGCCGGTGTCCCCTTCGGACAGTGCGTGGCCGGTGCCGTCGGAGTCTCCGCCCAGCACTAGGCGCCAGCGGCGGAGGCGTTCGGGGTCGGTGGTCACGAGGCGGCTCCCAGGAGGGTGGCGAAGACCGGCAAGGCGGTTGCGGCGGGGATTTCGTCCAGGTCTTCGGCGACCGTCGACTCGACCCGGCGAGTGCCGGACAGGGTGGCGGCGCGTTCGCCGATCGCGCGTTTTTCCGGACCGGCGAAGGCGCCGAAAGTGCGGCGCAGCAAGGGAAGTATCTCGGTGAAGACCTCGGGCGGGATCGAGGTCAGCCAGGTGTCGACGACGCGCAGCATGCGTTCGTCGTGGACCAGCAGGAGTGCGCCGCCGGAGAAGAAGCCTTCGACGTAAGCGGCACCGTCCGTCGGTGCGATGCCGGGGGTGAGCATGCGGCCCAGCCGGAGTTCGACCTCTGCGCCGTCCAGCAGGTCGGCGTCGTGCAGGAGGCGCACGATGCGGCCTGCCAGCAGCGGCGGCAGGGAGTCGCGAGCGGACAGCTTGCCGAGGGCGGCGAACCAGCGGTCGCGGGAGGCGTCGCCAAGGAGGTCGGTGGCTTCGTGGACGTCGTCGACCAGTTCGCAGAATTGCGCGGCGGCCTCCTCGTCGATGCCGTGGACGGCGGGCGGGAGCCCGGCGCAGACCCGGGTGAGGATCCGGTCGGCGACTTCTCGCAGCCGTGCGGTGTCGGTGCCGCGGACGTCGCCGTAGCGGGTTGCCCGCGCGAGCGGGGGCAGGGCCGTCATGAGGTGTGCGACGTCTGCGTCTGCGGCGGCGCGGGTGTCCAGTGCGGCAAGGGTTTCCGGCAGGGCGTCGCCGAGGTCGGCCAGGAGACAACGTTCCACCGCGGCGGTGATGTCGGCGAGCGGGGGAGATTCGGCGACGGTTTCGCGCACGACCGCGGTGGCGGCGGCGGGCACGGTGGTTCCGTGGACGGCGGCCGCGACCAGGTCGACCTCGAAACCTGGTTCCCAGCAGAGTGTCCAGGTCTCGCGGAAGGTGCCTTTGTTCCGCACGGAGGAGAGTTCCGGTTCGCCCCAGGGGATGCCGAGAATCTGCAGGCGGTGCAGCAGGCGGGAGCGGTCCAGGCCGCCGGGGGTGCGCAGGTCCAGGTCGAGTTCGCGTGCTTGGGGTTCGCGTTTGAGCCGGAGCCGCCGGGCGGTGGCGATCAGGTCGGCGGCCAGCGGCGCTTGCGGAACGGTCTCCGGCACCTCGCCGAGCAGCTCGCCGACCACGAGCCGCCGGGTGACCAGGTCGGCCTGGACGTCGTCGCCTCCGCACAGGACCGCGCGGGTGGCGGCGTCGACCTCGGCCAGCCCGGCCGACGACCGACCGCGCAGCGCGGCCAGCGTGTCGGCCAGCCGTACGGCTTCGATCACGTGCGCGGTCGAGACGGGCAGGTCTTCCTCGCGCAGCACTCCGGCGACGGCGGTGAGCCACCGGGTGGTGACGTCATCGGCGGTGCTGAACAGGTGGTGATACCAGCCGGGGGAGCGGACGCCCGCGCCGTAGCCGGTGACCGACGCGAGCCTGCCGTGCGTCCACGGCACCCACGTGCACACGACCTTCCGCTTCGGGAGTCCTTTGAGGACAGCCTGGTCCTTGGCCGCGGGAGGCAGCGGATCGGCCAGCGCGGGCACGTGCCAGGCCCCGCAGACCACGGCGATCCGTTCGTAGCCTTCCTTCCGCGTCTTGCGCAGCACGTTCCGCATGTACGCCTCGCGCCGCTGCTCGTGCGGATCGTCCGGCCGGTCGTCCTCGCGCAGCGCGGTCATCGCGTCGGCGATCACCTCGAACGGCGATTCCCCGCCCCGGCGGGACTCGACGAAGTCGTCCCACCAGCGTTCCGGATCGTCGTAGCCGCCCGCCGCGGCGAGTTCCGCGAGCGGGTCGGTGCGGGGCGCGGTCCGTTCCTCGCCGAGCGCGAACTGGTGTGCGGCCGGGAGATCGCAGAACTTCACCGGGACGCCGGCCGCGGCGGCGTACCGCAACGCCTGCCATTCCGGGCTGAACACCGCGAACGGCCAGAACGCCGCGCGCGACACGTCGTCGGACGCGTAGGCCAGCAACGCGACCGGCGGCCGCATGTCGTCGTCCGCGGCGAGATCGACGAGCTGGTCCGCTTCCGGCGGTCCCTCGATCAGCACCACGTCCGGTTCCAGCTCGGCGAGCCGGGCGGCGACCGCCCGCGCCGAACCGGGACCGTGGTGCCGGATCCCGAGGAGATGAGTGGTCATCCGGCGATCTCCTGGCCTGCCCGGTAGAAGTCGGCCCAGCCCTCCCGCTCGCGCACGACGGTTTCCAGGTACTCGCTCCAGATCGCGCTGTCGGCCACCGGATCCTTCACCACCGCACCGTGAATCCCCGCCGCGACGTCCTGCGCGCGCAGCACGCCGTCGCCGAAGTGCGCGGCCAGCGCGAGTCCGCCGGTGAGCACGCTGATCGCTTCCGCTGTCGACAGCGTGCCCGACGGGGTTTTCACCGCGGTGCGGCCGTCTTCGGTTCGACCCGCGCGCAGTTCGCGGAAAACCGTGACCACACGGCGGATTTCGGCGAGATCGGCGGCTTCGGCGGGCAGCGACAGCGCGGCGCCCAGCTGCCCGACCCGCCGCCGGACGATGTCCACCTCGGCCTCGGCGGTGTCCGGCAGCGGGAGCACGACGGTGTTGAACCGACGGCGCAGCGCGCTCGACAGCTCGTTGACGCCTTTGTCCCGGTTGTTCGCCGTGGCCACCAGCGTGAACCCGGGCCGCGCCTGCACCTCGGCGCCCAGTTCGGGGATCGGCAGCGTTTTCTCGGACAGGATGGTGATCAGCGAGTCCTGCACGTCCGCGGGGATGCGGGTGAGTTCTTCGAGCCGCGCGACCTTGCCGTCCCGCATCGCGCGCAGCACCGGGCTTTCGACCAGCGCCTGGTCGCTCGGCCCTTCGGCGATGAGCCGCGCGTAGTTCCAGCCGTACCGGATCTGCTCCTCGGAGGTGCCCGCGGTGCCTTGGACGAGCAGCGTGGAGTCGCCGCTAATCGCCGCCGCGAGGTGCTCGGACACCCAGGTTTTCGCCGTGCCCGGCACGCCGAGCAGCAGCAGCGCGCGGTCGGTGGCGAGGGTGGCGACCGCGACCTCGATCAGCCGCCGCGGGCCGACGTACTTCGGGCTGATTTCGGTGCCGTCGTCGAGTTTCCCGCCGAGCAGGTAGGTGACGACCGCCCACGGGGAAAGCCGCCACGAAGGCGGCTTCGCCCGGTCGTCGGCCGCGGCGAGAGCGGCCAGTTCGCCGGCGTATTCCTGTTCGGCGTGCGGCCGGAGGACGGGGGACGTCATGCGAGCTCCTTGTGCATTTCACGGCGGAAGGACAGGGTTTCGGCGACTGCGCGCCGCCACGGGGCGGCCTCGCCGGGAAGCGGGATCTCGGCCAGCGGGTGGCCGAGGCAGGCGACGGGCACGGCTTTCGCGATCAGCGCGGCAGCGTGCGCGACCAGTCGATGGTCGCGTTGCCCGGCGACCCAGTCGAGCAGCACCGTGCCGAGCGCTGCGGGCCACGGCTGCGGAAGGTCGAGGATAAGCCGGGTGAGGGCTTCGACCGGCAGCCCTCGGGTCAGCTTCGCGACCGTGGCGGCCTGCTGTTCGGGCGACAGCACGCCGATGAGCGCCGCGGTGCTGCGTCCGCCCGGTTCGGCCTCCACGAGGACTTGCGCCCATTGCTCGTCGCGTTGCCGAAGCGCGGCGGTGGCCCAGCTTTCGCGCACCACGTTCAGCGGCGGGCCTTCGACGAGCATCCCGGCCAGTTCGCCCGGGCTGCCGTACTCGGCCCAGAACCGCAGGGGAGCGGCGGCGATGATCGCGCGCAGCCGGGCGGTGCCCTGTCCGGGACCGGCCGGGACGCGGATGCCGTCGCGGATCAGGCCGTCGTCCGGCTCGGGCGGAGTGAATTCGAGGACGTCGGCCCGCAGCGCGCGGCTGCGCACGGTGACGCAGGCGCGCAGCCGTTCGATCATCCGCTCGCCGGAGCCGGAATCGGGGTATCGGCCGATCAGCCGCAACGCGATCTCGCGCACCCCGGCCGCCCGGTCGCCGAGCGCGGCTTCGACGAACGACTCGTCCTCGTCGGCGAGATGTTCGCCGAGCAGGGAGAGGAACGTCGCCCGGACGTCGGCCGGTTCGTTGCCCCAGGCCGCCGCGAGCGTCTCCCGCGCGCGGGCGGGATCGGCGACGAGCACGCGTTCCAGCCAGGCCTGCCGCCGTGCGGCGGTGCCGAACTGCCAGGCGTTGTCGCTGGTGTCGTCCGCGGCGGCGACCAGGAACGCCCACTCCGGATTCCGCTCGCCGAGCCACGCCCCGACCGGCCCGGCGACCGTGGCGAGCGGCGCCCGCAGCGACACCCGGGTCCGCGCCGCGTCGGCCAGCGCGGGCAGCCGGTCGGCCGGGACGCGGAATCCCTTGCCCGCCACCGTGGTGAGCCATTCCTCGACCAGTTCCGGCCGGTTGGCCGACAGCAGGTGCACGAGCCGTGCCCGCGCGACGGCCGGGATGAACGGCCGGTCGTCCGCTGCTGCGGCGGGTTCGGGTTCGATGCCGGTGAGCGGTTGCTGCCCGGCGCGCCGATAGCCGGTGTACGCCGCCGCGGCGACGAGCGCCTGGTCGGCGGGTTCGGTGCGTTGTTCGGCGATTTCCCTTACCCCGGGCGGCAATCCGGCGGGGTCGAGGGTTCTGCGGCGGGTGCCGAGCAGGACGGTGCCGACGAGGTCGTTCCAGGTGGTCACAGTCGCACCATCCCGTCTCGGTGCCAGCAGCTCAACGGCCGCAACCCCGTCGTCGTCCATTCGGCGGCCACCGTCACCGGATGCTCAGCCGCGAGGGCCAGCAACGGCCAAGGATCCGCTGCCGGCACCAACGGCAGAGCCGCACCGTCTACATCGGACAGTGCCCAGCCGCCCCCGTGCCGCGCCGGGCGGAGGTCGGACAGCAGCACCGGCCACCGGTCCAGCCAAGGGTCAGCCGCGAGCGCGGCGGCATGGTCGGCGAGCGCCGAAGCGCAAGTGCCGCCCACTGGTCCGCTCACCGGAACTGCGGGTTCCTCGCGATGGTCGAACACCGCCCGCAGCGGCACCGCGCCCGGATGGAACACCAGCTCTCCCGCGACCTCGAACCCCGGCGGCAGCGAACTGTCCAGCGGACGCCCGGGCGGCGCGAACGACAGCACCAGCGCGTCCCGGCCGCTGCGTTTGCCCCGCAGCCACGTGCGCCTGCTGCGCAGCGAGTCCTGTTCCTCGTCGATCGCGCCGGTGACCAGCCACTGATCCGGCACGCGCTCACCGGACTCCAGCACCTGCGCGTTGCTTACCGAGAATCCGAGCCGGGTCCGGACGGTGTCGGCGAGCCCGGCAGGCAGCGCTTCCAGCCGATTCGCCGCGTTCGCGAGCACGTACACCAGCGACAACTCGGCCAGCAGCCGATCCGGCCAGTCCCGGCCGCGGCCGACCAGCGCGGCGGCCCGGCGCAGGCCGTTCGCCAGCCCGGGAGCTTGCGCGTCGACCATGCGCGAGGCGACCGTGTACAGCTCGTCGGTGCCGCCGCGTTCGAACGTCGCGAACCCGGCGGACACCCGGTCGGCGAGCCATCCGCGCAGCTCAGCGGCCCCGGCGGTGACGCGCGCGAGCCGCTCCTGCGCCCGCTTCGCCGCCGCTTCGAGGTCCTTCGGCGCGTCCGTCTTCTTCTCGGCCCGCTCCGCTCGCGCGGCCCGTTCGTCGAGCCATTGGTGCACCCATCCGGGCTCCTCCGCGCGGGGGAGTTGCCCCTCCGACCAGAGCAGCAGCAACCCCAGCGCGTGCTTGCACGGGAACTTCCGGCTCGGGCAGGTGCACCGGAACGCGGGCCCGGCCGTTTCCACCGTCGTCTGGTACGGCCGCTTCCCGCTGCCCTGGCACGCGCCCCAGACGGCACGGCCCGACGCGCCCGCGTCCGACCACTTCGCCGGCGCCGCCTGCCCGCGCCCGGCTTTCGCCGACGCGGCGTCCGGCGCGAGTTCGAGCACCCGCTCCGGGCTCCACCGCGCCGCTGCTTCGTCCCCCACGTTTTCCTTGCCGCTCTCCCGGTTCCGACCCCCGCAGGGGCTGACCCGAAGAGCATCCCACCCGCCACCGACAATTTCCGCGACGGCGGCGGAACGAGGCGGAGCACAGGACTTCCCGGCGCGAGACCAGAACGGCCCAGCCCGAGGTCAGGACGCTTCGACCGCCCCGCGCCAGCGCACCGTCGGCCGCAGCCGCTCGTCGTTCACCCGGTGCTTGTTCGCCCCCACGATGTCGAACATCGACTCGATCAGCGTGTCCGACAGCAGGTGCGGCTCCAGCCCCAGCCCGACCAGCCCGGTGTGCTTGACGTGGTAGTAGTGCTCCGGCTGCTCGACCCGCGGGTTGTCCAGGTTCTCGATCTGCACCGGCCCGGGGAAGCGGTCGGCGACGAGTTCGGCGATCTCCCGCACCGACAGGCTCTCGGTCATCTGGTTGAAGACCCGGAACTCGCCGCGCCCGGCCGGATTCTCGACGGCCAGCCGGATGCACTCGACGGTGTCGCGGATGTCGATCAGCCCGCGCGTCTGCCCGCCCTTGCCGTACACCGTGAGCGGCTGCCCCAGCACGGCCTGGATGACGAACCGGTTGAGCACCGTGCCGAACACCGCGTCGTAGTCGAACCGCGTGGCCAGGCGCGGGTCGAGCGCGGTCTGCGGCGTCTGCTGGCCGTACACGACGCCCTGGTTGAGGTCGGTCGCGCGCAGGTCCCAGATCCGGCAGGCGAACTCGATGTTGTGCGAGTCGTGGACCTTCGACAGGTGGTAGAACGAGCCCGGTTTCTTCGGGTACAGCATCCGGTCGCGGCGGCCGTTGTGCTCGACCTCGAGCCAGCCTTCCTCGATGTCGATGTTCGGGGTGCCGTATTCGCCCATCGTGCCCAGTTTGACCAGGTGGATGTCCGGGTCGATCTCGGCGATCGCGTACAGCAGGTTGAGGTTGCCGACGACGTTGTTGTGCTGCGTGTAGACCGCGTGCTCGCGGTCGATCATCGAATACGGCGCGGACCGCTGCTCGGCGAAATGCACGATCGCGGAAGGACGGAAATCGCGCACCGCGTCGAAGAGGAATTCCGCGTCGAGCAGGTCGCCTTCGTAGCGTTCGATCCGCTTTCCGGACACCGCGTGCCACGCGTCGGCGCGGGTGCTCAGGTCTTCGATCGGGACCAGGCTCTCCGCGCCGAGTTCCACGTCGTACTGGCGCCGCGCGAAGTTGTCGAGAACCGCCACTTCGTGGCCTCTGTCCGACAGGTGGAGCGCAGTGGGCCAGCCTAGGTAACCGTCACCGCCGAGAACCAGCACTCGCATCCAGAGCACCCTTTCCTTTCGTCTTCGCGACAAACGCGGCCTTTTGTTGTAACACGGCACGCGGTGTCGCGTGGCAGATCCGAACCTAATCGCCGACCGCTGATGTTCGGCTGGCAGTGAGCTGTGAATCCGCTGTGGGCCGGGGGGTCGCGCGGCGAAGCCCGCGGCCCGAGGGGAGACTGGGGACATGACGACGGTAACCAACCCGGCGAACCCCCGCACGACGGAAGAATCGCCCAAGCCGCGCCGCCGCGGCCTGGCCCGGTTCGTCCGCGCGGCCGCCAGTTCGGTGGCCGCGACCCTGCTCAGCCAGGCCGCGCTGATCGCGGTGCTCGCCGCGAACGGCGCCCCGTGGCTCGCCAGCGCGTGCGCGTTCGCGGCCGGGGCGGTGCTGAACTTCTTCCTCACCCGGCGCTGGGTATGGGGCCGTCGCGGCCGTCCGGAAGTGGGCCGCGAGCTGCTGCCCTACGTCCTCGTCATCTCGCTCGGCGGTCTCGCCTCGGTCGGCCTGACGACGCTTGCCGGACACTTGCTCGCGCCGCTGCACCTGCCGCACTTCTGGTGGGTCGTGCTGCTCGACGCGGCGTACGTGCTCAGCTACGCGCTGGTGTTCGTCGCGAAGTTCACGATGCTCGACCGGTTCGTTTTCGGCCGCGGCGCAGCACGTACCCCCGCCACCACGTCCCTGTCATGACCCGCGCGTAGTTCGCGCCGTACACGACACTGCCGCCCTTTTTGCTCTTGCCCGCCTTGCGCAGCCGCATGCTCATCGGCCGTTCGAGCACGCGCGCGCCTCTCGCGGTCGCGCCCAGCAGCAGTTCCGACGACTGGTACTGCGGTTCGTTCAGCGGGATCGCGCACGCGAGTTCCGCGCGCAGCGAACGGAATCCGAACGACGTGTCGGTGATCCGCCGCCAGGTGAGCACCGAAGCGAGCCACGCGAACATTCGCACGCCGACCCACCGCATCCGGCTGTCGGCCTCTTCGTGCCCCAACCGCCGGGAGCCGGTCACGAAATCCGCCGTGCCGTCCAGAAGCGGCGCGAGGAGTTCGGCCATTTCGCTGTTGTCGTACTGACCGTCGCCGTCGGTCGTCACGATGTACTTCGCGCCGTTCTCGGCCGCGAGGTGGTATCCGAGGCGCAGCGCGGCGCCCTGGCCGCGGTTAGTCGGCGCGACGCACACGTACGCGCCATGGTCTTCCGCGATGGCCGCAGTGTTGTCCGTACCGCCGTCTACAACCACCAGGACGTCCACTGGCAGCCCGAGACATTCGTCGGGCATCTTCTCGAGCACCTGACCGATGCCGTCAGCTTCGTTGTACGCGGCGATCACCACGGTCAGCTCGGAGAGCTTCGCGCCGGGATGCCGGTCGTGGAAGTCCGCGACCGCGCCTTCGTCGACAGTGTCGGGATAACTGCCGAGGCGACGACGGCTTGCCACAGTGAGCGTCGTGAACCCGAGCGCACCGGCGACCGGCAACAGCACGAGCGCAGGCAGTTGGTAGCGCCAGGAAAATTCGAACACCGCGGACGAGAACAGCAGGAACAACCCAGTGCCGGCAGCGAACAGCGCGCCGCTGCGCGCGATGTGCCGGGGTTTCTTGCGCCGCAGCACGGTCAACAGACCGAGCAGCGCGAAGAACCCGAGCACCGCGCCGGGCACGAACCCGCCGTTGATCTGGTAGTCGCGCAGGAACACCGCGATCGGCTCGTTGACCTTGGGATCCGTGCCGTCGTACTGCTGGGTGACCGCCTTGATCGCGGCGGGATCGGCGAACTGCGGGTAGGTCAGCTGGAACTGCCACCGGTCGATCGGCACGTCGTTGGCCGCGGTGTAGCGGGTGAACTGGAAGCTCTTGCCGAAGTCGCCGAGGATCGACGTCGCGACGTCCCACCACTGCGCTTTCAGCGTCGTCATGGCGAATTCGCGCGCCAGCGCGCCTTTGTCCGCGCCGGGCGGCAGCGGGCCGGGCCACGCCGGGTCGAGATCGGCGTGCGTGTAGTTGTCGACGAGCCGGTTCTCGACCGGTTCGGTGGGGCAGAACTGCCGTACGACCGGGTCGAGCTGGAGTTTCGCGCAGTCCGCGACGGCGGCGGTGCGGCCGTAGAGCATGCTGCCGGACGGCCCGCTCAACCCCCATTTTCCGGTCTCTGCCTTGACTTGCGCCGCGTACGGGACCACCACGACGAGGATCGCGAGAAGCCCGATCCCGGCGTTGCGCCAGCCGCGCCACGAACGCCAAGCGCTGCCCGCGGCGAGGAGGTACAGCAGGAACGGCGCGGCGATCGTGATGCCGATCAGCCGCACCAGCACGCCGAAGCCGATCACCAGCCCGGCCAGCGCGATCCGCCGCCAGTTCGGCTTTCCCCTGGCCAGCACCAGCCACAGCAGCCCGAACAGCAGCGCCTCGAACAGCACCTCGGCCATGATGTTCTGCTCGATCTGCACCTGGTACGCGTCGAGCAGCAGCGGCGCGGCGGCCAGCGCGCTCACCCAGTTGCGCGCGCCGAGCCGCCGGGCCAGCTCGTAGATCCCGACCGCGATCGCCAGCCCGGCCAGGTGCTGCACGGCGGCGACGAACGACAGCCCGCCGACCGCGAGCAACGGCTTCAGCAGCAGGTCGTAGCCGACCGGGTTGATCCCGTCGGCGCGCAGGCCGTGCAGATTGTCCAGGTACCGGAAGGAATCGATGTACAGCAGCGCCGGCTGGTACGCGATCCAGGACAGCACCCGCAGCGTGGTTCCCGCGGCGAGGAGCACCAGCAGGAACGCGTGGCGGCGGAGGAACCCGGTCACTGCGCCTCGGCCCGGTCCAGTCCGGAGAAGTACTTCCAGGCGGTGGCGAGACCGTCGGCGAGGGTGATTTCCGGCTGGTAGCCGATGGTTTCGGCGCTCGCCGACACGTCCACGACCACCGCGGGCATCTCGCCGGCGGGCGCGGGCACGTGCTCGATCGGCAGCTCGGCCCCGGTCACCGCGCGCACAGTCTCGACCATTTCCAGCACTGACACGGAATGTCCGGCGCCGACGATCGCGCGGCCGGTGTAGCCGCTCTCGTACGCGAGCGCGATCGCGCGTACGACGTCGTCGACATGCACGAGGTCGCGACGCTGCTCACCGGTGCCGTACACACGCACGCCTTCATTATTCAACGCCGCGCGCATCATGCGCGGTACGAAGCTGTCTTTGTGCGACATGCCGGGCCCGTACACGTTGGTGAAGCGCAGCGCGCACGTCGTGATTCCGTACGCGCCCGCGTAGCCCGACAGCAGCATCTCGCAGGCCGCTTTCGTCGCGCCGTATGGCGTAAGCGGCTTCGTGGGCAGGTCGACTGTGATGGTGTTAGTGCCGACGTTGCCGATCACTGCGTTCGTAGAAGCCAGAATGAATCGCGGTACGTCGCGTACGCGGCACAGTTCGAGAAGTTCTTGTGTCACCGCGACGTTCTCCGCGTACGTGTCGCGCGGCAGCTCTACTGACTTCAGCACGGACGTCAGCGCGGCAAGGTGCACGATCCCGCCGACGCCTGCTTCGACAGCTGCTTCGCGGGTTTCGGCGGCACGCAGATCTCCGACGACGACGCGCACTCCCTCGTCCGTCGTCTCGTAGCGCACGCGGTCGACGACCGTGACCGGATAACCGCGCTCACGAAACTCGCGCACGACAGCGCGCCCGATGAAGCCGCTGCCGCCCGTGACGACGACGGGTGTCCTTTCGGGACTGTGGGGGAGTGTCATGGCGCACAACCTACCTCCGCAGTCTGTGCGTCACTTGTGCGTCCCTCGCTCGGACAGACACCAACTTGCGCGGTACCGCGTGCGGTCACCCCCAGCGACCGCACGCGGATCCCGGTGTTTAGTTTTCTAAACGATGCGCGGGGCGAGTGTAGCTGGAACGGGACGGCTGGTGTCAAGTTTTCGGGACGGTTATGCTGGACGCTGTTACGGAGACGGAACGGTGGTGGGGGCGGCATGGCCGAGCAGGCGGAGGAGCGCAGCTTCGCGCAGCGGCTGGCGCACCTGATCGCGACCGTCCACCCGCCGGACCGCAAGCCCTACTCCTACCGCGAGATCGCCCAGGGCGTCGCCGACGTCACCGGCGTCAGCATGTCGGCCACGCACGTGCAGCAGCTGGCCGTCGGGGCCCGGCGCGACCCGAAGCGCTCGCACATCCAGGCGCTCGCGCGGTTCTTCGGCGTGCCGGTCACCTACTTCTTCGACGACGAGGTCGCCGGCCGGGTGGACGAGCAGGTCGCCGATGTCGTCGCCTGGCGCGACACCCAGGCCCGCGACCTGGCGCAGCGCGCGATGCGGCTTTCCGAGCGCGACCGGCGGACTGTTTCCGCCCTGATGGACCAGCTCGACAGCTACACCGAGGGACGCGATCGCACCCGGCGCGGACGCAAGCCGGAGTGAGCCGGGCGGCTATGCTGGCGACGGCCGGAGCGCCGGGGACCCCCTGGTGCACGAGGCTGGTCCAGCCGCCGATCGCCTCGGGAGGGGACATCGACCCGACCGTGCGAGTGCGCGCCCGCGACCGGGTGCGCGACCTGCTGCGGCACGTGCCCGCGCCGCGGCCGTGGTCGATGAACGCGTGGCTCGACCGGCTGGAACGGCACTGGGGCCGCGACATCGACCTGATCGCGGTCGACTACGCGCCCGGCCAGCCCTCCGGTGCGTGGCAGCGCCGCGAAGACTTCGACCTCATCGCATACGCGGCGGGCACGTCGTCGCTGCACCAGGACCACATCATCGCCCACGAAATCGCGCATCTGCTGTGCGGCCATCGCGGCGAATGCGTGCTCACTGACGCCGAAGCGGCGACGGTCGCGCCTGATCTCAGCGCGCACCTGCTGTCGCATCTGCTCACCCGCGTCACCACGAATTCCGACGAGTACGAAGCGGAGCTCATTGCCGTGTTCCTGATGAGCGCCGCCACCGAGGATGCCGCCCAGTTGCGGCCAGGCGCTTCCGGCCCGGCCGCGGACCGCGCGCGGCGCTTCGCGTCGCTGCTGGGATAGCGCGCGGATGATCGACGTTCTGTTCTTCGGGGTCGGCCTGCTCGCCCTCGCGGCCGGGATCTGGCGCGCGGTGCGAGCGCGGCGGACTGGCGCGGGTGCGGGGCTGGCGACCAGCTTGATCGCCCTCGGCGTCGCGTTGTGCTTGCTCGCCGACAGTGCGCAGGCGATCGAGAGCCAGCTGTATCCGAGCCTAGGGCGGCTACTGTCGAATCTCGCGACGATGGTGGCTGCGTACGGCATCGAAGTCACTGTCGCGGAGATCGGTGGCGTGGCAGAGCGTCGACGGCGCGCGCGGCTCGGGGCGTTGATTGTCGCGCTTGTCGTGCTTACTGCGTCGTTCTTCGCGACGCGCGGGCTGCCGACGGGCGTCGGGCTCTTCGACGAGCTGTACCGGTCTAATCCGTCACTGGTCGTGTACATCGTTGTGTACACGCTGTACCTGGGCTTCGCGGTGGCGGACATCGCTGTGGTGTCGGCAGGCGCGGTGCGCGCGGGTACGGGTGCGTTGCGGGCCGGGCTGGGCATCATGCTCGTGGCTTGTGTGTTCGCTTTCGCTTACCTGGTCGGGAAGATCGTCGATCTGATCAGCGATCTGACTGCCGAACATCCGGTCACGAAGCTGTGCCGCGGCGCGTTTTCCACGGTGAGGTGCACGCTCGCGGTCGGCTTCCCCGCGGTTTCGGTGCTGCTGATCGTAGTGGGGCTGACGGTGCCAGCGTTGCCCGCGTTGGGACGGGCCGTGCGCGACGCACGGACGCGGTCGGTGCTGCGGCCGCTTCGCGAGCACTTGGCTTCGCGGTACCCGGACGTCGTCCGCCTTGACGACGCTTCGGGGACCGGCCGAGAGCGGTTGTTGACCATGATGAGCGAGATCAACGACGGGCTGTTGCTGTCCGGCGTCGGGCCTGAGCTGTCGCCGAACGCGGCCGCGCAGGTGTTGCGCAGTTCGGCCGCGGCGGTGCCGGACGAGCCCGCGGAACCGTCTGGGGAGACGGCTTTCGCTGCTGACGTGGCTCGGCTGCGGGCTATCGCGCAGGCGTTCCGAGCGGAGCCGACAGCCGGAGCTGCCAACCCTGCTCCGTGAGCACGACGAGATGCAGCGTTTCCGCCCGCGCGGTGATCGGCAGCGCGGCTCGCGCCCGTTCGGCGACCTCGGCGCGCTGGTCGTCGGTGCCGCCGAGAGCGATCGTGAGATGTGCTGGCGGGTGCGCGCCGAAACGGCCGCCGTACGGGGGTGCTTCGGGCCAGTGATCGCACACGGCGTCGGCGAGGGGCTGGAGAGCGGGGGCGGCCGCGGCGACGAATCCGGGCGCGGTGACCAGGTCGGTCAGCTGCACTTCCGTCGCGGGGAAGCTGGTGGCGAGCTGCCGGATGTCGGCGTCGGTCTGCTCGGTGAGCCGGTCGGCGGGCAGGAACGGGTACAACGCGGTGACGTGCGGCGGAAGGCCGGGCCGGACGAGCCCGGGGTCGACGGCCGCGGCGGTTTCGAGCAGGACGGCGGCGGACGGGAGCGTGACGACGAGCGCGCTGGTTCCGGGCGTGGGCACGGCCCGATCCTGCCGGACGCCCTCGCCGCGCCGGAAGGGCCCCTCGCGAGCCGGAAAGGAAAGGCAACCCTTTCCGTTGTGCTTCTTCCGGGGAATTCTGCTTAACCGAACCCTAAGTCTTCCCCAAGTCCGCCGTCGGCGATTCTTAGCGGTCCTACACTCGGTGGATGAAGATCGTCCTATGGACCGCATTGTGCGGATTGTGCGCCGTCGCCGGCCACGTGCTCCTGGGCGTCGTGGCAGGTTTCCTTCTGCTGGCTTGTGTTCCGCGCCGTCCCGCGCAGGGGCGCCCGGCACCCGAAAGAGAATTGATCAGCTCCCGCGGCTGACTTTCCGGGAAATTCTCCCGGAATACGCGCCTCCCGCGGCCGGCGCCCCCTCCTCCCGGCCGCCGTGTCCCGGAATTGTCGGTGCCGTGCGGTACAACGGTGTCCGGCTGACAGGGAGGGAACGATGCATTACGTCGAACACGGTTCCGGCACGCCGGTGCTGGCCGTGCACGGCTGGATGCCGGACCACCGCCTGATGACCGGCTGTCTCGAGCCGGTCTTCGCGCGGCGGCCCGGATTCCGGCGGATTTACCCGGATCTGCCCGGGATGGGCGAGTCGCCCGCCGGGTCCGCGCGCGGGTCGGACGACCTCGTCGCCGCGCTGGAGGACCTGGTGGACGACCTGATCGGCGACGAGCCGTTCTTGCTGGTCGGGGAGTCGTACGGGGGTTATCTGGCACGGGGGCTGGTGCGCGCGCGGCCCGCGCAGGTGGCCGGGCTGGCCTTGGTGTGCCCGGTCGGGCGTCCGGTGCCGGTGCTGGAGCGGGACGTGCCGGACCACGAGGTGCTGCGCGCTGATCCGGAACTGCTGGAAAGTCTCGATCCCGCGGAGGCGGCGGAGTACGGGGACATCGCGGTGGTCCAGTCCGCGGAGACGCTGGCGCGGTTCCGGGCGGACGTCGCGCCCGGTTTGGCGGTCGCCGACCGGAGCGCGCTGCAGCGGATGCTGGCGGGCTGGACGTTGTCGGTCGACCCGGAAAGCGGTCCGGAGTATCGGAAACCGGCGCTGATCGTGTGCGGGCGGCAGGACTCGGCTACGGGATTCGCCGAGCCGTACGGCTTGCTGGGGCACTATCCGCGGGCGAGTTACGCGGTGCTCGACCGGGCGGGGCACAACCTGCAGTTCGAGCAGTCGGTGTTGTTCGAGGCGCTGGTGGAGGAATGGCTGGACCGGGTCGTGGAGGGGAGTGGTGCGGTGCGGTGAGGCGGGGTGAGGTTCGCGGTCGTCGCGTTTGCGTCGGTGGGCACGGTGCGCTGCTTTGCCGTGAGCGCGCGGTGTGTTGCTCGGCGGTGTGTGCGTGGTGCGTTGCTCGGCGGTGTGCGCATGGTGTGTTGCTCGGCGGTGAGCGCGGTGCGCTGCTTGGCCGAGCGCGCACGGTCCGCTGCTCGGCGGCGAGCGCGTGGGTTGGTGCGCGATTACTCCTTATGGGATAGGTGATCCTGCTTCGCCGGTCGCTAGCCTCTCCTCGAGGCACGGATCGGCGGGCTGAGGACGTCGATGCCGCGCGAGGCGAGGCACCGAGTGTTCACCGCAGCGTCGTTGATGGGGGTTGCTCCGGCGGCTAGCGTCGGCGCGACTTCTTTGCTGCGGAGGTAGGCATGGCCACTGGGGAACTCAACCGGCGCAACCTGTTCCGGGCCGGCGGCGTCGTCGCGGCGGGTGCGGCGATGAGCATGGTGCCGGGCGTCTCGTTCGCCGAGTCCGCGCCCGGCGCCGGGCAGCAGACGAAGACCGTCACCGGCACCTTCCGCCCGGACGTGCCCGACTGGTACTACCTCCCGGTCGACGTGCCGCGCGGCGTGAAGCAGATCGACGTCGTGTACTCCTACGACAAGCCGTCGGTGCCCGCCGGAACGCGCGGGAACGCTTGCGACATCGGGATGTTCGGGCCGGAAGGACACGAACTGGGCACCCGCCGGGGTTTCCGCGGCTGGTCCGGCGGCTTCCGCGACCGGTTCTCGATCAGCGCCGCCGAGGCGACGCCCGGGTACCTCGCCGGACCGATCACGCCCGGCCGCTGGCACGTCGTCCTCGGCCCGTACACGGTCGCGCCGCAGGGCCTGAACTACCGCGTCGACATCACGCTGACGTTCGGTCGCGACACCTCGAAGCCGTTCCAGCCGAACCCGGCCCCGGAGACCGCGCCCGCGCGCGACCGCGGCCGGTCCTGGTATCGCGGCGACTCGCACCTGCACACCGTCCACTCCGACGGCAGGCGCACGCCCGAGCAGCTGGTCGCGGACGCGCGGGCGGCCGGGCTGGACTTCATCGTGTCCACCGACCACAACACGTCCAGCTCGCAGCTGGTGTGGGGCAACTACGCGACCGACGACCTGCTGATCCTGAACGGCGAGGAGGTCACCACGCGGTCCGGGCACTGGCCCGCGATCGGCGTCCCGGCCGGAACGTGGATCGACTGGCGCTACCGCGCGTCCGACCCGCGAGACTTCCGGCGGTTCACCGACCAGGTGCACCGGGCAGGCGGGCTCGTCACCGCCGCGCACCCGTTCGCGAACTGCTTCGGCTGCACCTACGAATTCGCCTACGAGATCGCCGATCTCGTCGAGGTCTGGAACGGCCCGTGGACCGCGGACGACGAAGCGAGCGTCACGCACTGGGACGGCCTGCTGCGCGGCGGCCGGTTCATCCCGGCGATCGGCGATTCCGACGCGCACAACCCGGACCAGACCGTCGCGCTCCCGCACACAGTCGTCCAGGCAGACCGGCTCGGCCGCGCCGAGCTGCTCGCCGGGCTCAAAGCAGGCCGGTCCTGGCTCGCCGAATCGAAGGACGTGCAGCTCGACTTCTCCGTCTCCGGCGCGGGCCGCACCGCGGGCATCGGCGGACGGCTCGTCGCGGGCACCGGCACGCCAATCGAGGTGCGCGCGGTCGTTCGCGGCGTGCCCGGCACCACCGTGACCTTCCTCGACCAGCTTGGCCCGGAGCACAGCGAAACTGTCCCGGAGTCCGGCACCGCGACCGTCACGTGGACCACGTACCCGCGCTACAGCCGCTGGGTCCGGGTCGAGGTGCGGCGTCCGTCGGGCGGCCCGAAGACCACGACACCGAACGCCATGGTCGCCATGTCGAACCCGGTCTTCCTGGGCGCGCCCGACGCCGGCTGACCCGACCCGAGCGTCTCGCGGCCGAGACGTCCGGGCAGACTGTGCACTTAAAGTGGGCAGTGGGGAAGGGCGGGCACGGGTGCGCGGGTGTGGCGTGCGAGCGGCGATTCTTGCGGTCGTCGTGGCCCTCGCGGCGGTGGTCGTCGTGGTGGTCATGTTCTCGAGCAGTGACGAGGTGAAGACCCCCGGCTGCACTGTCGCGTTGCCGAAGGGACCGAACGACGCCTCCGCGCCGCAGTACACGCTGCAGCCGGACCCCATGAACAACGCCGCGATCATCGCCGCCGTCGGCGTCAAACAGGGCCTGCCCTCGCACGCGGTCACGGTCGCCCTCGCGACGGCGCTGCAGGAGTCGAAGCTCCGCAACCTGAGCGGCGGCGACCGGGATTCGATCGGCCTGTTCCAGCAGCGCCCGAGCCAGGGCTGGGGCACGCCTGACCAGCTCCAGGACCCGGTCTACTCGGCGACGGAGTTCTACAAGAAGCTGGCGAAACTCGACAACTGGCAGACGATCCCGATCACCGAAGCGGCGCAGGCCGTGCAGCGCTCCGGCGCTCCCGACGCGTACGCCCAGTGGGAAGACGAAGCCACCGCACTGACCGGCGCACTGACCGGCCAGCACCCGGCGGCCCTGACCTGCCGCAACCTGACGCTCAGCCCGCCGGCAAATCTGGTGGCAGTCGCGAACGCCGAACTGGGCACAGCTCGGTTGAGCGGCGCGCACCCGGCCGCGGAAGGCTGGCGAATCGCGAGCTGGCTGGTGGCCCGAGCGGCGAAGCTGGGCGTGGACCGGGTGAGCTTCGCCGGTCAGACGTGGACCGCGGAGTCGGGCGCGTGGGCGGCGGATGAGAAGGCTGGGCAGAATCTCTCGCTGCATCAGGCGCCGGTCGCCCCGCCCAGCTCGGGCTGATCGGAGCGGCCAGGCCGCCGTTGACGGCTCGAATCGGCCAGCCGCTCGGCGGACCTCGTGCGGACGCTGGCAGCCCGCTGAGCGTCCGACCGCTCCGGGCTAAAGGCTGCTGCGCCTCCCGAACGCCGCGAAACACCGGTATCCGGTCAAGTGCCGACGGTACGTCGGTCAGGTCGCACGAGGACTTCGACAGCAGTCGCCGGGGCGCTGGCAACTGACGTCCTCGGCAGGAGCACTGCGCTCTGAGAGGGCCCGCTGCCACGGCACTTTCGGTTCCCGTGCTCGCAGTCTCGGCCATGCATCGGCTCGCGCCGCCGGGCGAATCCGTGGCATTCAATTCTTTGTGCAGCTGGATCCGGCGGCTTGGGCAATTATTTCGGTGAATTCGGCCGCGAGTAAAAACCGTTGTGCACCTCCGGCGCTTCGACGGAAACGCCATCGTTCGCGCGCTGGTGATTTGCCCTTGCGTCAACAAGATCCTGGCAGGACAGCTCTAACGCAACGCAGTGGAGATCGTCTCGGCGGCGTGGTTGAATGGCCGCCGAGCACGACATCTGGATTGCCAGTTTCAGGTATTCACTGTCGAAGGCGGAAGAATGAGCAGAACGCGACCGGTGCGATTCCTTCCCGCGGCCGTTCTGGCGTCTCTCGCAGCCTGCGGTTCCCCGGAAGACAGCGTCGGAGCGAGCCAGGCACCTCCGCCCAGCAGCGTGTCGACGTCACCGTCCGCGAGGACCTTCACCGGCGCGGATCTCTGCGCCTTGCTGACCGATGAGGACAAGCAAGCCCTGGGCCTGGCCGGTCCGAGCGAGGCTTGGGACCGGCCGTACAAGATGGGCGGCAGCCGCCGTGCCCGATGCCGGTGGACCGGCGACGACACCCAGCTGGACCTCGCCTTTCACGACGCCGACTTCCCGAAAGACACCAGTTACTTCACCAAGGTCGAGGTGAGCCGGGAACAGATCCGCGGGCGCGACGCCAAGGTGGTCGCGTTCCTGCAGACACCGATGAATTGCGACGTCCTCGTGAATCTGCGCCCGCTGGCCCACTTGAGCGTCGACGCGACTCCGGTTTCCGATGCGCTGGACCAGACTGAGAACTGCGCGTTCGCCAGGCGGGTCGCGGAGGCCGCCGCCGCGAGAATCCCCGGCTAGCGGCGGCAGCGCGCTGTCTGTCGCAGGGCTGCTTCGGGATGACGAGGATCTTTTCCCTGCCGAGCTGTGCGCCGGAGTCGACGTACCTGGTGACCTCGCCGTCGATCCAGCGGGCCAGCAGGTTGTCGGCGTCGGTGTTTCCCGCGACGGATAAAGCTGCTGGCGGGCTTAATTCACCTGATCGCCGAGTTGTAGAGCTGGGCGATGTCGTCGTCGAAGTAGGCGCTGTAGGAGACGTCCGGGGTGGCGCCGCCGGTTTGGTAGCCGCCGATGGTTCCGATGACGGTGCCGGTTCCGGTGTTCGGGTCTTGGTTGATGACCCACGGTCCGCCGCTGGTGCCGTCGGGGAAGCCGGGGCAGGCGACTCGTTGCTGGAAGGCGTCGGACTGGGTGGTGGTGCCGGTGCAGACGACTGGTTGCTCGGTGCCGTCGGGGTAGCCGGTGAGGGTGATCGTGTGCGAGAAGCCCTGGTTCGTGCCCAGCTGGTTGGCGCCGGTGAGGCTTTCGAGGCTCGCGGAACCGGGCTGGGCGACCTTGAGGAACGCGAAGTCGAGGTCCTGATCGGACGAGGACTTCCACCCGTCGGCGGTGATCGCGGCGGTGACCTGCCAGGTGCCGTACGGCGCGATGCCGTCGTGGTAGCCGGGTTTGAAGGTGACTCCGGAGACGTCGCCGCTGACGCAGTGCGCGGCGGTGAGGAGCAGGTCGCCGGCCGGGCTGTGCACGACGCTGGCCGAGCAGAAGTGGTTGCCGCCGGAGAAAAGCGCGCCGACGGTCCGGCTCGCCGTCCCGGTCGTGGCGGCGCTGGGGGACGTGCTGGTATCGCCGGTGGCGGAGACGCTGGGGGACGTGCCGGTGTCGCCGGTGGCGGAAGCGCTGCGCGGCGTGCCGGTGTCGCCGGTCGATGGGGTCGCCGCCGTGCCGCGGGAATCATCGCCGGTCGAGACGGCGGGGGTGCCCGTGCCGCTCGGCTGGCTCGCCGGGGCGGTGACGTCGGCGGTGTCGACGACGGCGTTGGCACCGCCGGTCGCGACGATCGCCGCCGCCGCGCAGACGATCAGCGCTGTCCGGGAAACGTTGACTCTCACGCTTCAAGATGACCATGCCGACGCCCGCCAGGCATCCCGTGCGGCCGGATGCACAGCAACCTCACAGCGCTTGCACATCGCCTCACAGCAGGGAATTCGATCTGCCGCGCCCGGAATTTTCCACCCTGGCGGGGGTGGGTGAGCGGGTGCGCCGCGAGGTGGCGACGTCCCGTCTCGCGGCGCCTTTGCCGCAGGCAGGGGTGACCGGCCGGGCTAGGGGACTGGCCGGTCACTCGCCTGTTGCGCGGGCAGCCTGCGGGACTCCGCCGAGCCGGGCTGTCGTCCGTGTTGGCGCTCTGTTCGGATGATGGGGTCGTCACCCGGACGGACGCGCCGAGCATCTGACCGCTCGGCGGTTGACGTGACCGGTCCGAGCCGGGCACGGCCAGCGCGAGGCAGTGACCCGTCGCGACGACGCCCGGTGTTCGGCCGGGCTGGCGATCGTCCGTGTGGCGTGCCGGTCGATTCGTCAGGTGTGGTCGGGCTGCCGTTCGCGCTGGGTGGTCCTTGCCCGAGCTGTGTCCGGCCGGGTTGGCGATCGTCCATGCGGCGGCGCGATCGATTCGCCTGGTGTGCCCCGGCTGCGGTTCGTGCCGGGCCGTGTCCTTGGCCAAGTTGTGCCCGGCCCCCGGGTTGGCGGTCGTCCGTGTGGCGGCGCGGTCGATTCGCCTGGTGTGGCCGGGCCGCGGGCGCTCGGCCACGGGCTTGCCCAATCGGTGGCGTGGCCCTCCGGCAGGGGGGGGGGGGGGCGCCGCGGGGGGGCGCCCCCCCCCCCCCCCGGGGGTCGACACGGGACCCGCCCCCAGGACGGAGATGACGCCGGCGAAAAAACAGCCCCCCCCGCAGGGGTGGGAAGAACGG
>NZ_JBEXMH010000040.1:0-87677 GCF_040610415.1 Amycolatopsis sp. NPDC004079
ACGGTTGGCGTAGGAACCACCAGTCCTACCGGGAGCTCACCCAACCTCAGGGCATCACCACGCCAACCACCCCATCCAGTTCTCAGACGCCCTCTGAGAGCCACTGTGCTCGTCTTCCACAGTCCCCAGCCACCGCGGCCACCTCCAGCAATCCCTGAGCCAACGTGCCCGTCTTCCGCAGTCCCTTGCCCGCGCGGCCGCCTCCAGCAATCCCTCAGCCGCCGCGGCCGCCTTCCCGAACCGCTGTCGCCAGCCGCAATTGCCGAGCAGCCAATCGGTGCGGCCTATCCGCCCAGCAGAAACTCCCGCGGAGCCAGCGCTCGGTCGACCACCCGGGCCTCGCCGATCTCGCCGTAGAAGCTGCGCTCCACCTTGCCCCGGTACGACGACGCGCCGAGCAGCCAGCCGCCGCCCGGATTGGCCAGGCCGATCGCCGGTGTCTTGGGGTTGCGCAGCAGCGGGCAGCCGTCGACGTACAGCGTGCTGCGCCACCCGTCGTTGACGAGCGCGACGTGCCACCATTTCGCCAGCGGCAGCTCGTGCCCCCAGTTGGTCGAGATCCCGTTCTGGTTCAACGGGAACACCGCCCACTGCAGCTCCGCGCCGTCCGAGACGCTGAACGTCGCTGCCGATTCGTTTGGGTCGTCGCCGGATTTCCCGGCCGCGCCGCCGTTGCCGAGACGCGCGAAGATGCCGCACCAGCCGTGGGTGCCGTCGCGGAAGTCTTCGGGCAGGCGGACAAACGCTTCGATGGTGTAACCGCGTTGGAAGGTCAGGCTGTTCATCGGCGCGCTGTCGACGGTCTGGAGGTACGCGCCACGACCGGGATTGCGCGCACCGTCGAAGCGAAGGCTCGCCCGCGACGGTTGCCGAGGCGCGAAATCCGCCGAGTAAGTCAACGCCGTCGGCCCACTGCCCGGCACGGTCATGCGGCGCAGGTCGTTACCGCGACCGGTGAGGTCCTTGATCACCGCGTTGTCCGGCACCGGAGCGCCCGCGCGACCGCCCTCGAACCGCCAGTACGCGACGGTGCCCGGCACGAGCTGCGGCTTCACCGGGCGGGCCGGCGGCACCGGAACGGGCGCGAAACCGGCGAACCGCTTGTCGAAGTCGATGTCGATGCTGAAGTAGTCGACGTCGGTGCTGCGCTCGGCCTCGATGCGCTCGAGCTCAGTGAGGTCGCGCTTGCCGTCGAGCCACGGCGAGAAGGTGCGGACGTCGATCACGCCGCGGGCGACGTCGAACTGGTACAGCCGGATCATGCCGCTGCCGCCGTAGTAGCGATCCTGGTAGTTCGTGAGGTGCAGGTGCACGTCGTGGCCGGCGGCGTTGCGCTTCACCAGACGGCTCGGCGGCCAGTAGTGGCCGTTGAGGGTCAGGAAGATCTGGTCGCTTTCGTTGACGAACTCGTCCCAGACCTGCTGGCCGAAGTCCGACAGGAACGCCTTGCCCTGCTCGTCGGAGTTGACCAGCTCGTGGATCGTGAGGATGGTCGGCATCCGCGGGTGCTGCGCGAGAACCTGCTTCGCCCACGCGAAACCGCCCGCTGACGGACGCCAATCCATCGCGAGCACGAGCCATTCCCGACCGGCGGCCCGGAACACGTGGTAGGTGTTGTAGCCGTCCTTCGAGGAGCCGCGAAACGTCGGCGAGTTGCGCTGCCGCTGCGGCCCGAACGCGTCGAGGTACGGCGTGCGGCCGCGCTGGTCGTCGGTGGAGCCATTGATGTCGTGGTTGCCCGCGAGCGTGCTGTACGGGAAGCGGAACCGGTCGAGCGCCTGGAACGACCGGCTGATGCCAGCGAACTCCCGCGCCTGCCCGTTCTGCGTCAAGTCGCCGAGGTGCGCGAGGAAGACAACGTTGTCGTCGTGCGCGTGGCGCAGCACGTACGACAACGACGCGTCCACCGGCGTCGAGTCGCCCCGGTCCTCGTCGAACAGGTACTGGGTGTCCGGCATGACCGCGATCGTGAACTGCGGACTGTCACCGTCCAGCCGACGAGCGACGCTGGGATCAGCCGCGGCGATCCCGTTCAGACCAGGAAGCGCGGACACCGCCGCGCCGGCACCGAGGATTCCGGCACCGCGCAGGAAGTTCCGCCGTGAAGAGTCAGTCACGAGCAGGAAGCTACGGGCCAGCCCCAACCGCTACGGCAACAATTGCCGACGGCTCGATGAACAGCTCCGTTTCTGTCCCGTGCGGGACAAAACCGGCGCGCACCGACGCCGCTCAGTGACCGTCGCGTCGCCTTTGGTCGCCGACAAGCATGCCCGGCACCGCAAACCACAGCAGCCCGAACAGCAACACCGCCATCCCTCCGACAAGCCCCATCGCAACCGGTCCGAAGGAGACCTTCGCGATCAACGCGACGGTGACCGTGATCGCCGCGGCAAGACACCCGAAGCCAACAAGCACGACCCGGTTGCCGACCCGCAGGATCTCCTCCCGCCGCCCAGTCCGGAACAGCATGCGGTGCCAAGCCGCAGGCGCGATCAGCAACGCAGTCGCCGCGACGGTGAGCAGCACCGCGAGCAGATGCAGCGTCTTCTCGAACCCGCTGGCGTCGTGGAACCGGCCCGTGAAGACCACCGACAGCAGGAACCCGAACAGGATCTGCACGCCCGCCTGCGCGACTCGCAGCTCCTGCAACAGCTCGCCGACGTTCCGCTGCAGCATCTGGTTCCGCGTCTCGCCAGTGTGCTCGACGTCGTCGCCAACCTCCGCCGATCCGGCACCCTGCTCCGACCCGCCGACCGCAGCGAACCCGCTGCCCTCCGACGATCCAGTGCGCTGCGCTGACCCGCTGCTTCGCGCCGTCCCCACGGCTGCCGCTGGTACGGCGGATTGCGCCGGTCCGGGAACCTGCGGCGACCCGCTGGTGTCCGCCAGTCCGCTTGCCTGCACCGGCATGGTGCCGCGCGGCGACCCGCCAGATTCAGCCGATCCGCTGGCCTGCGCCGACCCAGTTGATTGCGCCGGACCGGTCGAGTCCGCCAGCCCACCTGCGGTCAATCCACCGCTGCTGGCCCGCCCGCCGGTATCCGCCGGTTCACCACTCTCCGGCGGCCCACCGTCCTCAACCGGCCCGCTGGCACCTGCCGGCCCGTGGGCGTCCGCACGACGGCCGTCAAACCCCCTGGCGCTGTTCGGGTCGTCAGGCATGTCAGGCTCCACCGGTGCTGGCCGAAGCATCGCCGGGCAAGTCCGACGCTGCCACGCTGCCAAGTACCCAACGCGTCAACGCCCGAAAACTCGCCCAGGCCAGTCGCACGACCTTCACCTCCGCCGCAGTCGCCCGAGCCGCTTCCGGCCCGTCACCCGCTCCCGTACGCAGAGCACGCTCCGGAACGCACCAGGGCTCCGTCGCCGCTCCACGACCAGCACCAGTGCCAGTACCAGCAGGCGTGGCCCAACACCCTGTGTCCGGACAGGACCCCACGCTCGCACCCGAGCCTGGCCCCGCCTGACTTGCCTACCGGCACGGCATGGCCCGCTTCTGAACCTGGCGGTTCCCGACGCCGTCACCGTCCGATACCCCAGCCCACCTCCCGCCCGCACGGAAAGCCGTCCCAAAACCCGGGCGACCCCCACACGTTCGAGTGGAGAACATGGCACAGCACGCACCGACTGGTTAGAGAAGTTTCATGCGTTTCCTCCCTAAGTTCCTTCCCGCGGCCCTCGCCGCCGGTCTCTCCGTCACGAGCCTCTCGGCCACTTCCGCCGCAGCGACTCCGGCTGCGACCTCACCACTGCACTTCACCGCCGCCCACGGCACCTTCGCGGCATACGCACCCGGCGGCCAAGCTGTCACCTACCGACCGGATCTCGTGCCCGTCGGAGCCAGGGCGCACGTCTTCGCCCTGTCCGCCAGTCGCGTCGGCACCACCACCGTGCTGGTGATCAGCGGCCTCCTGCCGCAGCACGAATACGGTGCACACGCGCATGTGAACTCCTGCGGCGCCACCGGTGACGCCGCGGGCGGACACTTCCAGCACGTGCCGGACCCGGTGAAGCCTTCGGTGGATCCGGCCTACGCCAACCCGCGCAACGAGATCTGGCTCGACTTCACCACCGACCGCTCAGGCATCGGTCACGCAACCTCCATTGTGGACTGGACATTCGACGGACGACGGGCGAAGTCCGTGGTGATCCACGAAACCCACACCCACACCAACCCCGGGCACGCCGGAACCGCGGGTGGACGGCTGGCCTGCCTGGACGTCGACTTCTGAATCCGGCACAGCCTCAGAATCCCCAGGACTTCTCCGGCACGATCCGGATCCGAACCGAGTAGTCGGCGTCGAAGGCTGCCGGATCAGCGAACCCGATACCCGCGTAATGCCGCTGGTACTTCGCCAGGTAGCCGGGCGCTTCAGAGGGTTTGGCCTCGTCGATGTGCGCACGCCCGTTGACGACGATGCTCCCGCCGTGGTCGTCGCTGTTGAGGTGGAAACTCACCTCCGGATTCGCGGCGAGATGCCGGAGTTTGGCCGTACCAGGCCGGCTGAAAACCACAATGTCTTCGCCGTCCAGGACAAACCAGACCGGCCTTGGCGCGGGGCGGCCGCTCGGAGTCACGGTGGTGAGCCATGCGACGGATTCGCCCGCGCGTTCAATGAGTTTCGGGTCGTGGGTGTAGGTCATGGTCGGGATACCTCCTCGGTAGGTTTCCCAGGTAACCACGAGCCACCGACAGTTCCGTGCCATCAGCCCGCACCAAGGACGTCCCGACCCCGACTTCAGCCACTGCCCAAGAAGCAAATTTTCTTGCTGCAACAGGGAAATCCCCCGATCCTAGATCATTCTTGATTCCCCGGATCGGGGGACTTCTCGCAAGTTCAGCGCGACGCGACGACCCGCGCGTACCGCGCCCCCGCCACAAGCAAGATCACACCGGCGCCGAGGAACGCGCCCACGCGCGCCAACCCGTCCAGCGTGGCAAGGTCGAACAGCACGAGCTTCGCCACCGCAGCGGCCACCAGCACCAGCCCGGCGATCCGCAGCGCGACCACTTCGATCCCGCGCAAGAGAAGGACGAACGCCACAACCGTCCAGGAAACCGTGACGAGCGTGTGCCCGACCAGGAATCCGACGCGCCCGGGAGCCACGAGCATGGACGCGGCGAGCACCAGCCCAGCAGCGCCGTAGAGCGCGAACCATCCCGCGGGCAGCCAAGGCGCAAGACTGGCCGATTTCACAACGTTGAGCCGAATTGCCGCCCACGGCAACGCGATCGCGGTGCCGAGGAGAAGCACCGCCGAGACCAACGCGGCGAAAAGAAGGTCCCGCGGATGCCAGTGCGGGAAAATCAGCAGCGCCGGCGTCAGCTCCGTCCCGAGCACAGACAGCCCGCCGATCACCGCGAAGACGAGAGAACCGCCTAGCGCGAACCGGTTTCGAGTGAACTTCGCCGCGAACGCGAGCACGATCGCTTCGCCAAGCAGGATCGCTCCGCCATCGAACTGCGTGACAGTCGCTTGCATCGCGGCTACCAGACCAGCGATTCCCGCGACAGTACCGGAATTCCCTCGCACGATGGGCCAGGTCGCGAGGAGCACGACCGCCGTCCCGCCCGCCAGAAGCACGGATTCCGGCCTGTGCAACAACAGCGCGGCGACGAGGACAGGCAGCGGAGCAACAGCGAGCACTGACAGTGAGTAGGGCTCATTGTCGTTACGCCGCAACGTGATCAGCGCCGCCGCCGCACTGACGACACCGGCGGCAATCACTGCCCACACCGGCAAGGTGCGCAGCCCGATACCGATCAGCGCCGTTGTCAAGGGCGGAATGGCTGCAGTAAACGAAAGGGGCGACCGTGACCGTCGAAGCTGGACAGGGACGGTCGCGATCTGGATCATGAGAAGGAACGTCACGAGTTCATAGGTGAAGCCCCAAGTGATCAGGGGCGCACACACTCCGCATCCTCCCACCACGGCGATCGCCAGGAGAGAGGAATCCCATTTGACCGCAAGCAAAAGCCCGCCCACCGCGATCGCCAAGCCGACCGCGAGCCCGGCGGGAACCGGCAGGAAATCGTACAAGGAGGTGGCAGCGACAGTGTCGAGGTAGAGCGTCGCGATCCCAGTGGCGACAAGGGCGAACGCACCGGTGCGCGCAGCCGGTTTGCGGTGCAGCCAAGCACCCGCGCCGACAAGGATCCCGCCGAACGCAGCGCCGACCGCCACCCGCGGCAACGGGGCGAGCCAGCCCCGCTGGATGGCCAGGATCAACAGCAGCACGACACCAAGCAGTGTCACCGCACCGCCGATCCATGCCAGCAGTCGCGAACCGGCACCTTCGCGGCCGAGTCGCTCACGGAGCGTCGGAGATGGGGTGTAGCGGTGATAGCCGAAAGGCGGCTGAGCGAAGAGCGTCTGGCCATACGGCGTCTGCTGGGCGGTTGCCTGCGGGTGTTCTTGGGCTGACTGTCCGGCTGCGAGATCGTTCGGGGCCTGCTGTTCGGTGCCGGATTGCGGTGTTGACGGGTGGGGCGTGCCGGCCGTGGACTGGGCGGAATACGAAGCTGCGTAAGGGTTGTGCGGGTAGTAGCCCGGGTGGGGGTGGAACGGCACTCCGTGCGCGGCCGAGTAGGCCGGGTACAGGTATGGGCCACCCTGCGCAGCTGGGTAGCCCGGGGCGGGCGAGTGGCCTGGAGCAGCCGGGTAGCCCTGCGCGGCAGGGTGACCAGGCGCAGCAGCAGGGTGACCAGGCGCAGGAGGCTGGGCTGGCCCAGCGGAGCGGCCTGGCTCGGCAGCTTGGCCCTGTTCGGCGGGGCGGCCTGGCTGGGACGGCTCGCCCGGCGCGGCAGCCTGATCCGGCGCGACAGCCTGGCCCCGTCCGGCGGGGCGGCCCTGTTCGGCAGGGCGGCCTGACTCAGACGGCTCGCCCGGCGCGGCAGCCTGCTCCGGCGCAGCGGAAGCGCCCGCCACGTCGGCAGAGCCCTCCGCGGTCGAGTCGGAGCTGACCGGCTGAGTGACGCCGGGCGGGGAGGCCGACTGCGCCGCCTCCCCGGTCGACGCTGCTGGCTCGGCGTGGCCGCCTGGCTGGCCTAGCGTCGGCTGGGAGGCCGCTGCGGCGCCCGGAGCGGGTGCTTCGGCGGGCTGATCGGTGGCCAACTCGGGCTGGACGTGCACAGCGCGGAGTTCGGCACCTACGTGGGTCAGGCGGCGGCCGAGGTCGTCCAGTTCGCCGGCCAGGCGGTGGAGCGTTGCAGCTTCCGTGGTCATACCGGACAGCGTGGTCGAAACGGCGCGATGATCGGATCCGTAGCACTACTCAAAGGCTGGACACGAGATGGTCTCGTCACCAGCGGAGCCGCCCGGATGCGTGTGCCGTACGTCACCGGCGACAATGGAAGCGTGACTGCCACGTTGAGCGCGCCCACGTTGAAGATCGGCCCCTACCAGGTCGATCCTCCTGTCGTGCTCGCTCCGATGGCGGGCATCACCAACGTGGCGTTCCGGCAGCTCTGCCAGGAGTACGGCGCGGGCATCTATGTGTGCGAGATGATCACCGCCCGCGCGGTCGTCGAGCGGCACCCCGGCACGATGCACATGATGACCTTCGGCGAGAACGAAAAGCCCAGGTCCATGCAGCTCTACGGGGTGGACCCGAAGACGATGGCCGAGGCAGTGCGCATCATCGTCGGCGAGGGGCTCGCGGACCACGTCGACTCGAACTTCGGGTGCCCTGTCGCGAAAGTTACGCGGAAGGGCGGCGGTGCGGCGCTGCCGTTCAAGCGGCGGCTGTTCGCGGACATCGTGCGCGAGTCGGCGAAGGCGGCGGCTGAGGGCGGCGTTCCGTTCACGGTGAAGTTCCGCGTTGGCATCGACGACGACCACCAGACGTTCCTCGACGCCGGACGCATCGCCGAAGCCGAGGGTGCGGCTGCCGTCAGTCTGCACGCGCGTACGGCCGCGCAGCGCTACTCGGGTCAGGCCGACTGGTCGAAGATCGCTGCTCTCAAGGAGGCCGTCACCAGCATCCCGGTGTTGGGCAACGGCGACATCTTCAGCGCGGACGACGCGCTCCGCATGGTCGCCGAGACCGGCTGCGACGGCGTCGTCGTCGGGCGCGGATGCCTCGGTCGGCCATGGCTGTTCGGCGAGCTGGAAGCCGCCTTCCAGGGGCGTGAGATTCCGGCGGGCCCGAACCTCGGCGAAGTCGCGCGTGTCCTGCGCCGCCACACCGAACTGCTCATCGAGCACGACGGCCACGACAAAGCGATGCGTGACATCCGCAAGCACATGGCCTGGTACCTGATGGGCTTCCCAGTCGGGTCCGAGCTGCGGCGCGGCTTCGCGATGCTCTCGTCGATGGACCAGCTCGACGACCTGATCGCCCAGCTCGACCACGACGCCCCCTTCCCCGAAGCCGCCACCGGCCCCCGCGGACGCCAGGGCTCGCCGGGCAAGGTGACGCTCCCGCACGGCTGGCTGGACGACCCGGACGACGACTGCGTCCCCGAGGCCGAAGACATGCACTCCGGCGGCTGACCAGCACAGCTCCGCAACCCGCCCTGATCACGCGGAACCAGCGCGAACAGGGCGGATCGCGGCGGCGGGAACACCAGCTCTGCCGGTAAGTACGCGGCAGAGCTGGCGACCCGGTCCACCGACGACGCCGAACCCCGCAAAAGTCGCAGCGCAACAGCGACCGCGAACTCGGCATCTCGCCGAACCGGCAGCGACCGCGAACTCGTTGCGCACCGCCCGACCTACGCAATTCTCACCGACGCGGCCATCCCGGCCACCACGAGACGCTCACTGCACAGACCCAGTCCGAGCAGGAGGTTCGTGATGACTTTCGCCGTTTCTCGCCGCAGCCGTCGACGGATCGCCTGGGCCGCGGTCGCGGTGTCCGCCGTCGGCGTCGCGCTGTTCTCCGCCGCGACCTACTTGACCGGCGACCCGACGCTGAGCCGGATCCCGCTCAACCCGGCGATCGCCTCGCACTACTTGACGATCGTGCTGCACGCCCTGCCCGCGAGCCTGGTGCTGCTGATCGGGCCGTTCCAATTCGCCGCGAAACTGCGCGTCCGGTGGCCGAAACTGCATCGCGTGCTCGGGCGGATCTACGTCGTGAGCATGATCTTCGCCGCGGTCGCCGCAGTCGTGGCGGCGACGTTCTCAGTCGACGGCATCTCGTCGCAAATCGCCTTCTGCCTGCTGTCCGTCGCGTGGCTCTACACGCTTTACCGCGGCTACACGTTCATCCGGCAGGGCCAGATCCAGCTCCACCGCATCTGGATGATCCGCAACTACGCGCTGAGCTTCGCGGCGGTCGTGCTCCGCGGATTCCTCGGCATCGGCGCGGCGATGAAGGGCCTCTTCCCGACGCTGAGCTTCGCCGACATCTACACGACGAGCGCGTGGGGTTCGATCGCGGTCTGCGTGATCGTCACGGAGTACTTCGTCCTCAATCGCACGATCGCGCCGCTGGTGCGCAAGCGGCACGCGGCCGAGCGGGCCGATATCCCCAACTGACCTGCACAGATAGTAATTGTCCCCAGGTTATCCACAACCCACTGTGGACAACCTGGGGACAACTTGGGTTCACGGCCTCAGGCGTCGATCTCCTGCGGCGCGCCGCCGACGGTGATCTTGCGGGGCTGGGCCTTCTCGGAGACCGGAATGCGCAGCGTCAGCACGCCGTCGACGTAGTCCGCGGCGATGCGCGTGGTGTCGAGCGTGTCGCCGAGGAACAGCTGGCGCGAGAACTTGCCGCGCGGCCGCTCGGACACCTGCACCTGCGCGTCCTCGACCGCGACCGGGGTGCGCTCGGCGCGGACGGTGAGCACGTTGCGCTCGACGCTCACGTCGATGGAATCGCGGGCGATCCCCGGGAGGTCGAACTGGATGACGTACTCGTCGCCGGCGCGGTAGGCGTCCATCGGGACGGAGCGCGCTGCGGTGCCCTGACCGCCGAAGAACTGCTGGGTCAGGCGGTCGAACTGGGCGAACGGGTCGGTGCGGATCAGCATGTCGAAACCCCTTTCGGACAACTGCGGCCAGCTGCTGGGGCGCTGACCAAGCCTTGCAAAGTTGCCAACGCACGACTCAATTTATTTGTTCCCCTGTAGCTCAGATCACAGTGACGGTGAGAGACCGCCCGAAACTGTCGGTGCCGGTCCGTAGAGTGCGTCTCGTGATCGACCAGCTGACGATCCCGACCGACGCGGGATCCTTCGACGCAATCGCCGCCGGCCCCGAAGACGGCCGCCCGGTGCTGCTCCTGCACGGCTTTCCCCAGGCCGCCGTGGAGTGGGAGCACCAGGTGGCGACGCTCGGCGTGCTCGGATACCGCGCGATCGCGCCGGATCAGCGCGGTTATTCGCCGGACGTGCGGCCAGAGCGCCCGGCCGAATACGGCATCGCGACGCTGGTGTCCGACGTCGTGGCGATGGCGGACACGCTCGGCTGGAGCAAGTTCGACCTGGTCGGCCACGACTGGGGCGGCGCGGTCGCGTGGTGGACAGCCGACGAGCACCCCGACCGGCTGCGCAGCCTCACCGTGGTGTCCACGCCGCATCCCGGAGCGCTCGCCGAAGCGCTGCGGACGGACGAGGACCAGCACCTGCGGTCGGCCTATATGACGGAGTGGCGGCAGACGCCCGCGACCGAACGGCGCATGCTGGCCGACCACGCCCAGGCACTGCGCGACATCTTCGACCGGCGCATCCCGCCGAGCAAGATCGACGAGTACGTGCAGCGGCTGTCCGAACCAGGCGCGCTCACCGCCGCGCTGAACTGGTACCGAGCCGGTCGTCCAGGCGGGAAGATCGGCAAGATTTCGGTGCCCGCGATGTACGTGTGGTCCACAGAGGACGTCGCCTTCGGTTCCGCCGCCGCGCTCGACACGGCGAATTGGTGCACCGGGCCGTACCGGTTCGAGATGCTGGAGGAGGTGTCGCACTGGGTAGCGGAGGAAGCGCCGGAGGCCTTGACCTCGTTGATCGTCGAGCATCTCGGCAGCCGGTGAGACCTGGTCTCGCCCGCGCCGTCGTTCGGTCGGGTGTCCGGCGGGCTGGAGATTCGAGCGTTGTGTGAAGGCCCGACACTCGAATCGGGCGAAACGGCCACCCGGCTCGCGGTATCGGCCGGTAGGTGCGTGGTGTTCAGTATCCGGAGTGGACACCAGCACTGAAGCCGAAACCGAACGCGTCGTCTTCGTGACCGAGGACGGCGTGCCCACCGGGGAGACCGGGCCGAAGCTCGCCAGCCATCACGCCGAGACGCGGCTGCACCTCGCGTTCTCCTGCTACCTCCTGCGCCGTTCGGACAACGCCCTGCTGATCACCCAGCGCGCGCCGCACAAGAAGGTGTGGCCGGGGGTGTGGACCAACAGCGTGTGCGGTCATCCCGCGCCCGCCGAAGCGTTGGAGACCGCCGTGCGCCGGCGGGCTGCGTACGAGCTCGGACTGCCCGAGCTCGAGGACCTCGAGTGCGTGCTGCCCACGTACCGCTACCGCACGCCGCCCTTCCAGGGGATCGTGGAGAACGAGTTCTGTCCGGTATTCGCCGCGTGGACGGACGTCGACCCGCGGCCGAATCCCGAAGAAGTGGGCGGCTGGCGATGGATTTCCTGGGCCGATTACACACAGTGGATCACAGATCCGATGACTGACGCGAGTTACTGGGCCCGTGATCAATTCGCGCAGCTCAAGGACAAAAAGCCCTTCTCCGCGCTCTGAGGCGAAGAACTCCGCTGCGTGACAACAGCGGAACTCCGTCGTCCACTTGAGCGAAATTCACCTTCGTGCGTACCGATCACTCAAGCCACCGCTCCTTTACGACGAAAACGATGGAGTGGCGGAGGTCAGAGTGGCGACGGACGACGAGCTCGGAACGGGGGATACCGCACCAGACTTGCTCACGTTGCACGAGTCCATCGCGGACCTGTTCGCGACGCGCGGCGACTGGCGGCGGGCCTACCGGCACCTGCGCTCGGCACTCGACATCGCGCGAGCGGGTAGCCTGCGCGACCCGCTCACCTCGAGCTACAACCGTCGTTACCTCGACCAGCGGCTGCCCGAACTGCCGGCCGCGGTGGCCGTAGCCCTGGTCGACCTGGACCGGTTCAAGTCGGTGAACGACACGTACGGTCACCTTCTCGGCGACCGCGTCCTCTGCCGGGTCGCCGATCTCCTGCAGGAGGGGCTGCCGGCCGATGCGTTCTGCGCACGGTACGGCGGCGAGGAATTCGCTCTCGTCCTGCCGGGAATCGATCACCGGGGAGCCGTCCGGGTCGCCGACGCCGCGCGCCTGCGGGTCGCCCGTCACCCCTGGTCAGAACTGCAGCCAGGCCTGCGGGTTACGATCAGCGTCGGCCTCGCGCACGGCACCGGATCCGGGCCGCGTCAGCTCCATCGGGCCGACAATCTCCTTTACGCCGCGAAGCGCGCCGGCCGCAACAAGGTCGCTTTCCATGACCGCGAGACCGCGCAGGTAATTACGCACTCTGAGTAACGCGCGTCTGCGATTACCCCATTCACGGAACCCGAACTTCACCTGTTCGTCCGCTTCAGTGCGCCTTAGGGCGACTCATGGTGAAGAAATTCGCGGGAGGGTGTCGTCACGAACGGCGGGTATCCGTACGATAACGAAAAGCTCCCCCGGTACGACGAGTCCTGGGAGACCCGGCGAAGCCGCCGGGTGTTCAAAGGTAAGCCGCCCCAGCCTGGCGCCTGACGTGCGAGAGGAGACCGAGTGCCCGACGAGCGCAACACCCCCGGCACCGGTCGCCATTCCGACACCACGGAACGCCCGCGCGGCGGACGGCGCCGTTCGATGGACACTCACGGCGGCATCAGCGTGTCCGACGTGGTCGCACGGCACACCGGGGAACGACCTGCCTTCGCCGACGAGCCCGGCACGCAGCTCTCGGAGCCGGTGAGCCGGCTCGCGGAACCTGGTGCCCGCCGCGCCGAGCCAGGCCGTCGCCGGGCGGATGCCGAGCGACCCGAGCCGGGGCGGCGACGGGCGGAGCCGGACGCTGGTTATTCGGGGGCGAACGGTCTCGCCGGGGTTCCCGCCGAACCGGGCCGACGGCGGGCAAATGGGGTTGGCCGTCGGCACGCTGAGCCGGGAGACGCCTCAGATCTGGGCGGCGATCGGGCAAATGGGCAGGTCAACGGGGTCGGCGGTCGGCACGGCGGGTCGGCAGAAGACGACGCCGCACCACGGGGCGCGCGCGTCAACGGAGCTGGCGACGAGCTGGCCGGAGGCAGCACCGGCACGTCTGGCAGACGGGCTAACGGGCGCGGTCGTCGCCACAGCGAACCCGTGGAAGACGACCTCGCCTCAAGTGGCGGACCGGCGAACGGGCACGTCAACGGGGTTGGCCGACACGGCGAGCCCACGGCAGACGACGCTGCGGGCGGGCGGGCGAACGGCCACGTCAATGGAGTCGACGGTCGGCACGGCGGGCCTTCGGCAACCGATGCCGCGCTAGCTGGTGGATTGGCGAACGGGCGCGTTAACGGAACCGGCAGCCGGCACGGCGGGCCTGCGGCAAACGACGCCTCACTAGCGGGTGGACCGGCGAACGGGCACGTCAACGGAACCGGCAGCCGACACGGTGAACCGGCCGGAGGAGACACCGGCAGACGGGCAAACGGGTTCGGCAGTCGGCATGGCGAGCCTGCGGCAGACGACATCCCACCAGCGAACGGGGTCGGCGGGCGACACGGCGAAGCAGCTGGAATCGACGACTCAACCGGCGCGCGAGCAAGCGGGCGCGGCAACCGGCACGGCGGGGCTGCGGAAGACGACGCGGCCTCGAGCGCTGGCGGGGCGAATGGGTGGGCCAATGACGTCGGCAATCGGCACAGTCGAGAGGTTGCTGGCGGTTCCGAGTTCGGGAACGGAACCGGCGGGCCATTAGAAGACGTCCCCGCGCTGGGGAGCCCTGCGAACGGACAGGTCAACGGGGGTCGCAACCGGCGCGGCGGGTCTTCGGGCGATGACGATGGGCTTTCCGGTGGCCGTCGGGCGAACGGGGAGCGTCGCGGTGGCGTTTCGGACGTCGACGGCGGGAATGCTCCGCGAGTGGGCGGACGGGCGCTTCTCGGCGGTCCGGTGTCTGACGGCAATCGCCACGGTGTTCCGGATGCTGCCGAGATGCCGGGGGACGGCGTCGGTGGAGATGTTCGGCCTGGTGGGGGTGCTCGACGTCGGGAGACGGGGACTTATCGGGCTGAGCCTGGTGAAGCAGGCGGGCCTGGTGGTCGTCGCAGGGATGTGAACCAGCAGTCCGCGGGGCCTGGCGAAGCAGGTGTCGGGGAACGTCCCGACGAGGCTGGGCCTCGCGAGGTAGCTGGGCGGACGGGGGAACCGCGGCGTCGGCGAGCGGATGGGCTTCCGCCTCGGCCTCGACAGGGTGGTGGGGTTCCGGCTTCGCCCGATCCGCCGGGGCCTCGGCGGCCGCACGGTGCGGAGAACACTTCTGGGCAGCGGATGCCCGGTCCGGACTCTGGCGGGCATCGGCTCCCGGGTCCGGAATTCGACGGGCCGCGGGCGGCAGGCCCGGGGGTCGGCGGGCAGCCGATGGCCGGTTCCGGCTCGGGCGCGCCACGGATGCCTGGCGGACCCGCCGAGCAACGGACAGCTGACTCGGCGGCGCTGCCCGACGAGCATCGGATGGCCAGCCCCGACTCCGTCGGACAACGGGCTCCTGGTCAAGACTCTGGCGGGCACCGGGTGCCTGGTCCGGAAGCCGGCGGGCAGCGAATGCCCCCGAGGCGACGAGCGCCCGGTCCCGACTCCGCTGGGCAATCGGTGGGTGGCCCCGAATCCGCAGCGATGCCCGGCGCACCCGATCCCGACGGACAGCGAACACCCCCGAGGCGACGAGCGCCCGGTCCCGACTCCGCTGGGCAATCGGTGGGCGGTCCCGAATCCGCAGCGATGCCCGGCGCACCCGACCTCGACGGACAGCGGACGCCCGGCCCGCCAAGGCGACGCGCGGCAGGGCCCGAGTCTGCTGGGCTGCCGACGGCTGGTCCCGAGTCGGCAGCGATGCCCATGCCCGACGGCCAACGCGCGGCTGGACAGGACTCCGGCGGGCACCGGGTGCCCGGGCCGAACGCGCCCGGTCGGCGGGCAGGCGGTCCTGGGCGGCGGCCCACTGGGCCGGGCGGCATCGACGGAGTCCCAGCGGAAGCGGGGGACGAACTTGAGCGGACTCAGCTCAGTCCGGCGCTCGAGCCGGATCGGGGGCGGGGCAAGCGGGAGCGGAATGGGCAGGCTCCGGGGCCGCGTGGTGGTTCCAGCAGGGGGCCGGGGCGAGTTCCGGGGCTTGAGCTCAGTCCGGTGCTCGACGGTGGTTCCGAGGCAGACAGCGCCAGTCCGCAACGGCCGAGGCGCGGGCCTGGCGCGGCGCAGGATCCTGAACGTACCCAGCTCGGCCCAGCGCTCGACGGGAAGGCAGCCGACCGGACGCAGTTCACGCCGGTCAAGGGGCTCAGCCTCAGCCAAGAGCCGGAACACTCCGAGCGAACTCAGCTCAGCCCTGCGGTCAAAGCCGACGCTGATCCGGAGCGCACTCAGCTCAGCCCGGCCGTCAAAGCCGATCCTGAGCGCACGCAGCTGAGTCCGGCGGTCGAGGGGCCGAACGGCAAGCGGCCGCGGCGTACGCCGGTAAAGTCGGCCGCGGCGGCGCGGGCTGAGATGGATCCGCTCACCATGACCGACGAGATGGAGGCGATCGACGAGGCGACGCAATACCGTCGCAAGATCGATCACAGTCTCGCCCGGTTCTCGGCCGCGCATGACGACGCGGCGGCTGAAGAGGCGAAGCGCCGGGAACGGCGGGAGCGGCTCACTACCCGGTCGATGGCGTTGTTCGAGCAGACCCGGACCGCGTTGCAGCGGGTCGTTTTGCTGGACAAAGAGGACGAAGAAGAAGAGAAACCGGCCGAACAATCTGAGCAGACCCGGCTGCAGGAGAAAAAGCAGCGGCACATCGCGCGCAATATCCGGATCGGGCGGATTGCGTTGATCGTGATCGCCGTGCTTATTTTCATCGGCACGGGGGTCGCTTGGGGCGCGGTCACTTGGTTCGACGCCAAGTTCACCGAGGTTTCCGCGCTGGACGAGAACTCTTCCGACATCCAGAACGCCGACGCGCAGGCCAACGACGAGAACTTCCTCATGGTCGGCTCCGATTCCCGGGACGGGGCGTCGTCCGAGGAAAATGTCGGGGACGCGGCGAATATCCCCGGCGCGCGGTCGGACACGGTGATGGTGGCGCACGTTCCCGCGGACCGGAAGCGGGTCGTCGTCGTTTCGTTCCCCCGGGACCTCGAAATCGACCGCCCGGACTGCAACCGGTGGGATCCGGCCAAATCGCAGAATACCGACGAGATCGTGCGCGAACAGAAGATCGCGAAGCTCAACACGGCCTACGCGGTCGGCGGGCCGCAGTGCATGACGAAAGTGATCCAGAAGATCACCGGCCTGCGGATCAACCACTTCATCGGCATCGACTTCAACGGGTTCAAGGAAATGGTCGACGCGGTGCACGGCGTGACTGTGCACAACGAGAAACCGATCGACGACACCACGCTCGGCAAGGTGCTGGCCGAAACCGGCGACGTGACCATTTCCGGCGACCAGGCGCTGAGCTACGTGCGCGCCCGGCACGTCATCGGCGACCCCACCTCCGACTACGGCCGGATCAAGCGCCAGCAGGCGTTCATCGGGGCACTGCTCAAGAAGGTCATGTCCTCGGATGTCGTGCTGGATCCAGGAAAACTGTCCGGCTTCATCACCGCTTTCGCGCACGCCACGTTCGGCGACAACCTCGGTGTGCAGCAGATGATGACGCTCGCGCAGTCGATGCGCGGGCTGAACCCGGCCAACATCAACTTCCTCACCGTGCCCACTGTCGGCCTGCCGAACAAGCGCGGCAACGAAGTACTGGTCCAGGAAAAAACGAAGAGCCTCTTCGACGCGTTGCGCGACAACACGCCGCTTCCGGGCAACCAGCCCGCCGGAACCGCGGCCAGTGCGCCGCCCGCCAACGCCGATTCGCGCAAGAGCAGCAACACGGGTTGATCATTCGGATTCGTTAGGCGGGGTTCACATGCGGTTCACCCAGCGATGCGGTATTCGGACAGTCCACGTCGTAGGGTGTGCTCATGCGTGAGGCCTACCATGTGGAACTCGATCAGCTCGCCGAAAACCTGGCCGCGATGTCGGTCCAGGTAGCCGACGCCATGGAGCGGGCCACCAAAGCACTGCTGGAGGTCGACCTCGGCCTCGCCGAGCAGGTGATCAGCGACGACGCGAAGGTCGACGACGCGCGCGCCGAATGCGAGGAGCAGGCGTACGCGCTGCTCGCGCTGCAGGCACCGGTCGCGACCGATCTGCGCACCGTGCTCGCCGCCATCCACGCGGCGGAAAGCCTGGAGCGGATGGGAGATCTCGCCCTGCACGTCGCCAAGGCCGCCCGCCGCCGCCACCCGGACCCGGTGCTGCCGGAAGCGGTCAAGCCGTACTTCTCCGAGATGGGCCGCGCCGCCGTCGGGCTCGCCCGCCAGGTCGAGGCGGTCATCCGGACCAAGGACGTGTCCGCCGCCAAGGACCTCGAGGCCGAGGACGACCAGGTCGACGACCTGCACCGGCACCTGTTCACCGTGCTGATGGACCGCGAATGGCCGCACGGCGTCGCTTCCGCCGTCGACGTCACGCTGCTCGGCCGCTTCTACGAGCGCTACGCCGACCACGCGGTGTCCGTCGCCAAGCGGATGATTTTCGTGGTCACCGGCCGGATGCCGGGCTACGGCACCGACGACGAAGACCTGACCATCTGAGACATCACAACGAAAACCGCCGCCCGGGCCAAGCGCGGGTGGCGGTTTTTTAGTGCCCGGAAACGAAAACGGCCGCCCTGGCAAGGAAAACCGGGGCGGCCGTCCACAGTGGAATCAGCCGAACCGGCCCGAGATGTAGTCCTCGGTGGCCTTCTCGTCCGGGTTGGAGAAGATCTTCTCCGTGTCGTTCAGCTCGATCAAGCGACCGGGCTGGCCGACGCCTGCCAGGTTGAAGAACGCGGTCTGGTCCGAAACCCGCGCCGCCTGCTGCATGTTGTGCGTCACGATGACGATCGTGTATTCCTTCTTCAGCTCGCCGATCAGGTCCTCGATCGCGAGCGTCGAGATCGGGTCCAGCGCCGAACACGGCTCGTCCATCAGCAGCACGTCCGGCTGCACCGCGATCGCCCGCGCGATGCAGAGCCGCTGCTGCTGCCCGCCGGAGAGGCCGCCGCCCGGCTTGTTCAGCCGGTCCTTGACCTCGTTCCACAGGTTCGCGCCGCGCAGCGCCCGCTCGGCGATCTCGTCGAGCTGCTTGCGGTTCTTGGTGCCGCCCAAGCGAAGCCCGGCCACCACATTGTCCTTAATGGACATCGTGGGGAACGGGTTCGGCCGCTGGAACACCATGCCGATGGTGCGGCGCACCTGCACCGGGTCCACCGCCGAGGCGTAGATGTCCTCGCCGTCGAGCAGCACCTGGCCGTCGACCCGCGCGCCGGGAATGACCTCGTGCATGCGGTTCAGCGTGCGCAGCACCGTCGACTTGCCACAACCCGACGGCCCGATGAACGCGGTCACGTTCCGCGGCGGGACGTTCAGCGTGACGCTGTCCACGGCGTGGAACTTGCCGTAGTAGATGTCCAGGTCTTTGACGTCGATTCGCTTGGCCATGACTCACTTCTTCTTCGGGGCGACGATGCGGGAAAGGACCGTGGCGAGCAGGTTGATCACGGCGATGATGAGCACCAGGGTGAGCGCGGCTCCCCAGATCCGGTCGAAGCCGACGCTGCCGGGGTCCATCGAGTTGGTGGCGCGTTCGTTGTTCATCACCAACGGCAGCGACGCCTGCTCCCCGCTGAAGATGTTCCAGTTGACGTAGGACGTGTAGCCCACGAGCACCAGCAGCGGCGCGGTTTCGCCCATCACGCGGGCGAGCGCCATCATGATGCCGCCGAGGATGCCCGACAACGCCGTCGGAAGCACGATCTTCATGATCGTCTTCCACTTCGGCACGCCCAGCGCGTACGACGCTTCGCGCAGGTCGTCCGGCACGATCCGCAGCATTTCCTCCGCGGACCGGACAACCACCGGAATCATCAGCAGCACCAAGGCGAGCGACACCGCGAACCCGCTGCGCGGCAGGCCGAGCGTGGTGACCCACAGCGCGTAAATGAACAGTGCGGCCACAATGGACGGAACACCGGAGAGGATGTCCACCATGAACGTGGTGGCCTTGGCCAGCTTGCCGCGGCCGTACTCGACCAGGTAAATCGCGACCAGCAGGCCGATCGGCACCGAGATGACCGCGCACACCAGGCCCTGCAACAGGGTGCCGATGATCGCGTGCAGCACGCCGCCGCCGACCTCGTCGCCGAGCACCGAACCGAAGTCCTGGCCCCACCAGTTGCTGTACGGGATCCGCTTGACCCCGTTGGCGATCACCGTGTACAGCACCCACACCAGCGGGACCACGGCGATCAGGAAGGACAGCCACACGAGCACCGTGGCGAGGCCGTTTTTGACCTTGCGGGCCGCGCTCACCTGCTGGAAAGCCGGTGTCGTCGCGGGCCGTTCGAGGGTGGTCGACATGGTCACTCCCCCTTCTTGCCGACGATCGAGCGGGCGGCGAAGTTGACCAGGAACGTCAGCACGAACAGCACCAGGCCGGCCGCGATGTAGGCGCCGGCCGAGGTCGGGTTGTTGAACTCGCTGTAGTTCTGGGCGATCTTCGAGGCGAACGTCGCGCCGCCGTCGAAGAGGCTCCAGTCGAAGTTGCGGCCCTGCGGGATCAGCAGAATCACTGCCAGCGCAATGGTTTCACCGAGTGCGCGGCCGAGGCCGAGCATCGACGCGCCGACGAAACCCGCCTTGCCGAACGGCAGCACCGTGGTGCGGATGACCTCCCAGCGCGTGGCTCCGAGCGCGAGCGCGCCCTCGACCTGCGCGGTCGGCGTGCGCTCGAAAACCTCGCGGGTAAGCGACGTGATGATCGGCAGAATCATCACCGCGAGCACGATCCCGGCGGTGAAAATGGTGCCGCGCACGTTCGGCGCGATGTTGCCCGGCGCGAAAATCGGAATCCACGAGAAGGTGCTGTTGACCCATTCCGAAAACGGCTCGATCGCGGGCGCGAACACGAGAATGCCCCACAGGCCGAAAATGATCGATGGCACCGCGGCGAGCAGATCCACGACGTAGGCGAACGGCCGGGCCAGTTTCGCGGGCGCGTACTGGGTGAGGAAAAGCGCGATGCCCAGCGAGATCGGCATCGCGATGATCAGCGCCACCAGCGAGGTCGCCACGGTGACCTCGGCGAGGTCGGCGATCCCGAACGCCATGTTCGTCGGGTCGTTGGTCGACCAGCCGTGGTTGAACAGGAAGTTGACCTTGTCCGCCTTCAGCGCCGGAATCGCCTGCACGACCAGGAAAATCCCGATCAAGGCGATCAGGGCGACGACGAAGATCCCGGCCCCGGTGGTCAAGTTCTGGAAGATGCGGTCACCGGCTCGCACCTTCGTCGGCTTCTTCCGCGCGGGCGGCGCTTCCGGCGCCGGCGCGGGTGGCTTGTCCGAAATCGGATCCTCCGGGAACGCTCGGGCGGACGACGAACGCCCACCGGGGTCGCCGGTGGGCGTTCGCGTCGAGGATTGGTCGCTCATCGACAGTCTCTGTCAGCCTTCGTACCAGTTAGGCGGTTCAGGAAATTTCCTTGACGGCCTTCAGCACCTTGTCCTGCAGGCTCTGCGGGATCGGCACGTAGCCCTTGGCCGACAGCGGCTGCTGGCCTTCGGTGGCGGCCACCGTCAGGAACGCCTTGACGGCCTTCGCGACGCCCGGGTTCGAGTACTTCGAGCACACGATCTCGTACGTGGTCAGCAGCAGCGGGTAGGCGCCCGGCACGTTGCTGGAGTAGATGCCGTTGAGGTCCATCGCCAGGTCGTTGGTGCCCGGGTGGGCGAACTTGGCGGCGTCCAGCGACTTGGCCACGTTCTCCGCGCTCAGCTCGACGCCGCCGGAGCCGCTGTCGATCTTGGCCGGGGTGACGCCGTCCTTGGCGAACGCGCTCTCCACGTAGGTGATCGAGCCGTCGGCGCCCTTGACGGTGCTCGCGACACCGTTCGAGCCCTGCGCGCCGTTGCCAACGCCGCCGGCGAACTTCTTGCCCGCGCCCTGGGTCCAGACGTCCTTCGCGGCCGCGCCGAGGTACTTCTGGAAGTTGTCGGTGGTGCCCGACTCCTCGGAGCGGGAAACGACCTGGATCGGCTTGTCCGGCAGGTTCAGGCTCTCGTTGCCCTTGACCGCCTTGATGGCCGGGTCGTTCCAGTTCTTGATGCCGCCGTTGAAGATCTTGGCGATGACCTGCGGGGTCAGCGTCAGGTTGTCCACCCCGGACAGGTGGTAGCCGACCGCGATCGGGCCGACGACCAGCGGGATGTTCAGCGCGGGCGAGGCGCAGCGCTTGGTGGCGGCCTCGAGGTCGGCGTCCTTGATCGGCGAGTCCGAACCGCCGAAGTCGACCTGGTTGGCGTTGAACTGCTTGACGCCGGCGCCGGAACCGGTGCCGTTGTAGTTCACCTTCTGGCCGGAGCACTTCTTGTTGTAGGCCTGGTTGAACACCTCGATGGCGTTCTTCTGGGCCGTCGAGCCCTCAGCGGAAAGCGGGCTCTTGCCCCCGCAGTCGACCTGGGCGGTTCCGGTGGCGGCGGGAGCGGCGGAGTTCGAGCCCGAGCCGCTGTTCGACGCCGAAGGGTCGGAGCCACAAGCGGCGAGGACGAGCGCGGCGCTCGCCACGATGCCGACGGCACCCAGGGGCCGCATGATCTTCACTGCATTTCCTCCACTCGGAGATGTGCCTTTTTGAATCCGGTCGGGATTGGCGGCGTCTGAGCCGCACCGGAACCGGACACTAGGCAGCCTCGGTGGACGGTCTTCCTTGGTTGCATGAACGGAAGGTGAACAAGTCACCGTTTGTGAGCAGGACTACTACCCCGAATGGGTGCCGTGGCCTGGTCGTGACCTGCCAGTACGCAGAAAGTAACACGAGTCACCGGACGCGTCGACCGTGATCACTCACCGTACTGGACGTCGGTCTCGAAACGTTGGAACCCCAGCTTGTTGTACACAGCCAAGGCCGCGGCGTTGTCGCCCTCGACGTAGAGGATCACCCTCGGTAGCCCGCGGGAGCGCAGGTAGCGGAGTCCGGCCAAGGTCAGCGCCTTGCCGAGGCCACTACCCTGAGTAGCAGGATCGACGCCGACCACGTAGACCTCCCCGACCGGGTCTCCGTCGAACCGTCCGGGCACCGGGTCGTGCACCTTCGTCCAGTGGAAGCCGACGACCTCGCCGCTCTCATTCTCCGCGAGGAAGAATCCCGCGGGGTCGAACCAGGCCTGCCGTTCTTCGGCGCGCACCTCGGCGGCGGTCAGCGCGCCCTGTTCCGGATGCCAGTCGAACGCGCGCGCGTTGACCGCGACCATCGCGTCCTCGTCCTGTCCGGGCGCGAAGGTGCGCAACCGGAAACCGTTGTGCAGCACCGGTTCCGGCCAGTCCGCGTCGGCGACATCGACGTGCAGGACCAGCATTTCGCGCTGACGGCCGAGGCCGAGTTTCGCCGCGATCGCTGCCGCACCGGGGTGATCGCCGTGCGCCCACGCCCGAAATCCCGTGTCGGCGCGTTCGACCAACGCCTGCGCGAGTGCGGTGCCGACGCCGCGACGCCGGAAACCCGGGTGCACGAAAAGCTCCGCGACCTGATGGCCGTGGGAATCGCCTTCGGTATCAAGGTGGACGTACCCGGCGGGCGCGCCGTCGAGGCGGGCGAGAAGATGCAGCCCGCCCTCGAAGTCACGCGGCAACGGCCCCGTCGCGTCGACCTCCGGACGTCCGTCAGTCGCTTTGGCCGCGAGCAGCACTTCGCGCACCGCGTCGTCGGGTTCGGTCGTCCAGTCGCCAAGGTCGATAGCCACAAACCGACCCTACCGGCGAAAGTCAGCGGGAGGTCAGCTCCGAAGCGTCGGACGGAACGGCGACCACCGGCTTCGCGCCCTTCGCCGGCCGCTCGAACTTGTAGCCGACGTTTCGCACAGTGCCGATCATCTGCTCGTGCTCGGGACCAAGCTTCGCGCGAAGCCGCCGTACGTGGACGTCGACCGTGCGCGTGCCGCCGAAGAAGTCGTAACCCCACACTTCCTGCAGCAGCTGCGCGCGGGTGAACACCCGGCCGGCGTGCTGGGCGAGGTACTTGAGGAGCTCGAATTCCTTGTACGTCAACTCAAGCGTGCGACGGCGCAGCTTCGCCGTGTACGTCGCTTCGTCAATGACAAGGTCGCCTACCCGCAGCTCGGCGTCTGCCTGCAGGCCGATGCCGTCGCGCGTGGTGGCGAGCCGCAGCCGCGCGTCCACTTCGGCGGGACCCGCGGTGGGCAGAAGAATGTCGTCAGTCCGCCATTCGGCGTTGACCGCGACCAGACCGCCTTCGCCGACGACCGCGATGACCGGCGTGCCCGATTCGTCTTCCGCGCCTTTGAGCAGGCGGCACAGGCTTTTCGCGGACGCGAGGTCGCTGCGCGCGTCGAGCAGGATGACGTCCCGGTGGCCCGCGTCGAGCAGGGCCGTCACTTCCGGCTCGCGTACGCGTACGGTGTGCGGCAGCAGGTCCAGCGCGGGTAGTACGGAGGTAGCGTCGAGTTCCCCCGTCAGCACCAGCAGGTCCAAGCTCATGATCCGCACCGCCTTCAGATTCGTCGCCTCGAACGTGGCGTCGGTCGGTGCTAAGTGAGAATAGCGGGTGAACACCCTGGCACCTAGCTCGTGCTGGATCGATCACACCTGGTCTGACGTGCCGGGCGTGACCCGCACCACGACGAAATCCACCCGAACAGGAGAACCGAGGCGATGGCGAGCAGGCCCGTGACCCGGGACGACCGACCGGCCCCGAACCCCGGCAGCGGCCGCCGCGGCAGGCGCGTGCGGCGGTGGCTCATCGTGCTGGGAGTGCTGGTGCTCCTGCTGGTCGGTGCGGATTTCGGAGCGGCGGCCTTCGCCGAGCACACGATCTCGCAGAAAGCCCGCGCACAGCTCGGGCTGAGCGACGATCCGTCGGTCACCATCCACGGCTTCCCGTTCACCGTGCAGGCGCTCTCCGGTGACTACAGTCACATCACGGTTTCCGCGGACGGCGTGCCGGTCGGCAGCGAACTTCGCGACCTGCGCGTGAGCGCCGAACTCGAGGACGTCATCGCGCCGCTGTCGGACCTCACGTCCGGCAACACCAAGGCGGTGAAGATCGGCAAGCTCACCGGCGCGGTGACGATCAAGGCGGCCGACCTCGCGCGTGTCTCGCCGCTGAACAAGATCCAGAACCTGAAGATCGAGCAGTCGACCCAGGCGTACGTGAAGTACGGCGACACCGACCAGGGCAAGCAGCCGGACCCGACGCCGACCAACGCCGACGGCGAACCAGCCGACGGCACCAGCGCCGGACTGCGGATCTCCGGCGACGTCCAGGTGGCCGGGCAGAAGGTCGAGATCTTCTGCTTCGCGCTGATCCAGCTCAAGGAGAAGTCGATCTCGATCGTGCCTTACCGGTTGCAGTTCGGGAATGACCAGAGCACCACGATCGTTCCGGAAGCTGTGCAGAAAGCTCTGTTGCCGAATTTCCGGGCGACCATCAACACGGCCCGGCTGCCGATGTCGGTCACGCCGACCGCGGTCCGCGTGGACAGCGGTTCGGTGACGCTCAAGGGCGAAGCGCACGACGTGAACTTCTCCGACCTGTCCACCAACCACGGAGGCTGATCCCGGTGACCGGAGTGTGGGTGCTGCTGGCGACGCTGGTCGTGGCGACGGCCGCGGGCCTCGTCCTGCGCGCCCGCAACGGCCGGATCCGCGCGGCCAAACCGGCCGCCGCGACCCGCGCTCTCCCCGCTCCGGTCGCCGAGGCCCTTGATCCGCGATCCGCCGTCACCCTGGTGCAGATCTCCACCACGTTCTGCACCCCGTGCCGGCACACGCGGGCGATTCTGTCGTCGCTCGCGGAGAAGACCGACGGCCTGCACCACGTCGACCTGGACGTCACCGAACGTCCCGAGGTCGCGCAGGCGCTGTCGGTGCTCAGCACGCCGACCACGCTCGCGCTGGACCCGGAAGGCCGGGAACTGCTGCGCGTGGGCGGCGTGCCCAAGGGCCCGGAGCTGCTCGAGGCGCTCCGCCCGCACCTCGCCACGGCACCGCGCTGACTCTCGCCGCCCGGCTCCAGCTGCCCCCTCACGCCCGGCCCCGTTAAAGCTCCCCACTGTGGCATTGGGTGCATCCCACGCACCCAATGCCACAGTGGGGCAGTGCCCAGCCGGGCGTCCGCGGCGGTTGATTCTCAGGATCCGGACCTCGTCCCAAGGAATGAACATGGTTCCGGGAGCGAGCGAGCCTGGGTACCCTCCCCCCTGTGGACGAGCTGCCCATCACCCTTCTGACGCAGCGCCGCGCGGTCGATTTCTGCCGCGTGCGCAGCAGCTTGTGTCTGCCTTCGTCCGGCCGGCGCTGAAGCACGTCTCGCGCCGTTCCGCTGTACCCGTCTTCGCCGCGTGCTGCCCGCACGCCCTTCCCCTCGCACTGAGCAGGAGGAACCCATGTCCGCCGGACCGGCCGTAGACCCGCGAGGTCCCAGGTTCGCCGCGATCGTGACCACGGTGGTGCTCGCCGTCGTGCTCGTCACGCAGTGGTGGCCGTTGCTCGCACTGCAGACCGTGGTCTTCGCGATCGGTGCGTTCGTCGGGCTCAAGCCCGCGCCGTACTCAGTGCTGTACCGGCTCGTCGTCGCGCCGCGGCTCGGGCCGCCGACCGAACGCGAGGACGCCGCTCCGCTGCGGTTCGCGCAGGCGGTCGGGTTCGTGTTCGCGCTCGTCGGCACGATCGGCTTCGCGACCGGCGTGACGCCGCTCGGCGTCGTCGCGACCGCGTTCGCGCTCTTCGCCGCGTTCCTCAACGCGGCGTTCAACTATTGCCTCGGGTGCCAGGTGTACCTGCTGATCAAGCGTTTCAGCCCCGCGCGGGCGTCCTCGTAAACCCAACCAAGAAAGAGAGCCAGCTTCCATGAGCCGAGAAGACGTCCTGGTCACCACCCAGTGGGCCGAGGAAAACCTGGACACCCCGGGCGTGGTGTTCGCCGAGGTCGACGAGGACACGACCGCCTACGACAACGGGCACATCCGCGGCGCGGTGAAGCTCGACTGGCGCAACGACCTCCAGGACGGCGTCCGCCGCGACTTCGTCAACAAGGAGGGCTTCGAGAAGCTCCTGTCGGAGAAGGGCATCTCGAACGACGACCGCGTGGTCCTCTACGGCGGCAACAACAACTGGTTCGCCGCCTACGCGTACTGGTACTTCAAGCTCTACGGCCACGAGAACGTGCAGCTGCTCGACGGCGGCCGCAAGAAGTGGGAGCTCGACGGCCGCGAGCTGAACTCCGACGAGGTCAAGCGCGAGGCCACCACCTACAAGGCCAAGGACCAGGACCTTTCGCTGCGCGCCTTCCGCGACGAGGTCGTCAAGGAGATCGGCGCGAAGAACTACATCGACGTGCGCTCGCCGGACGAGTTCTCCGGCAAGCTGCTCGCCCCGGCGCACCTGCCGCAGGAGCAGTCGCAGGTTCCGGGCCACATCCCGGGCGCGCTGAACGTGCCGTGGGCGAAGGTCGCCAACGAGGACGGCACCTTCAAGTCCGAGCAGGAGATCAAGGACCTCTACGCCGAGGCCGGCTACGACGAGGGCAAGGCGACCATCGCGTACTGCCGCATCGGCGAGCGTTCCTCGATCGCCTGGTTCGCCCTGCACGAGCTGCTCGGCCAGGCGGACGTGAAGAACTACGACGGTTCGTGGACGGAATACGGTTCGCTGGTCGGCGTTCCGGTCGAGTTGGGAGCTAAGTAATGGCAGACGGCTGCAGCGCACCTGTGCAGGAAGCGACCCCGGCGGACTTCGACACCAACGGCCAGGTCGTGCTGGCCGGCAAGGTCACCGGCACCGAGGGTCCGGTCGGCGGCGCGTTCGTCCGGCTGCTCGACGGCGGCGGCGACTTCGCGGGCGAGGTCGTTTCCTCTGCGGACGGCGACTTCCGCTTCTACGCGGCCGAAGGTTCCTGGACGGTGCGCGCGCTGCACCGCACCGGCAACGGCGAAGCCAACGTCACCGCGGAGGGACCCGGCCTGCACCAGTTGGCCATTTCGGTCGCCTGACTCGCGTTCCGTGAGGGGAACCCTGAGGGACTCAGAGTCCCTCAGGGTTCCCCTCACGGCGTTTCGGGGAGCTTGACCTCAAGTCGGCTTGAGGAACCAAGGTCGGGGTGTGTCCGAAACGAAAACCGTTGTGCGCAGCCCACTCCTGGCCGTCGCCGTGTTCCTCGGCAGCTTCATGGCGTTGCTCGACGCGAGCGTGGTGAGCGTCGCGCTGCCGACCATTCAGCACGAGCTGCACGCCGAATTCACTGACCTGCAATGGATTGTCGACGGATACACCGTCGCGCTCGCCGCGTTGATCCTCACCGGCGGCACGCTCGGCGACCGGTATGGCCGCAAGCGGATCTACCTCGGCGGGCTCGCCGTGTTCACACTCGCTTCGCTGGTGTGCGGCCTCGCCCCGACGCTCGCACTGCTCATCGCCGCGCGCGTCGTGCAAGGCGCAGCGGCGGCGGCAGTCATCCCGGGCGGCATCGCGCTTCTCGCGCACGCGTATCCAGAGCCGCGGGAACGGGCCCGGATGCTGGGGGCGTGGGGCGGGGTGGCCGGATGCGCGCTGGTCATCGGCCCGCTTATCGGCGGACCGATCACCGACGCGTTCGGCTGGCCCACGATCTTCCTGATCAATCTGCCGATCGGCGTCTTCGCGGTGCTCGCCGGCCGCCGGGGTCTCGGCGAGTCGTCCGACCCAGCGCACGGGGCGCTGGATCTGCCCGGACAGGTGCTCGGCGCGTTGTGGATCGGATCGTTCACCTACGCCGTGATCGCGTCCGACGCCGTGGTCGCGGGCCTCGGCGCACTCGGGTTAGCCGCTTTTATCGTCGTGGAACTGCGCGCCCCGCATCCGATGCTGCCCATCCGGCTATTCGGCGAACTCCGCTTCGCCACCTCGATCTTCACGTCGTTCGTCATCGGCTTCGCCTGCTACCCGCTGCCCATCCTGATCGCCGTGTACCTGCAGCAGGCTTGGGGCAGCACCGCCTCGACGACCGGCGTGCAGATGCTGCCGTACGTGGTCGCCAACGCCGTTCTCGCGTTCTTCTCCGGAAGGCTCGCCGCCCGCTTCACCGCGGAACGGGTGCTGCCGATCGGCCTGGTCATCACCGCGGCGGGCAGTTTCGCCTTCCTGCTGGTCGACACCACGAGCCCGTATTGGCTGCTCAGCGTCCCGCTGGCGCTGTCCGGCATCGGTCTCGGCCTGAGCATCACCCCGACCAACGTCGTCGGGCTCGCCGGGCTTCCGGTGCAGCGCACCGGCACCGCGGCCGGGACGGTGAACGCCGCGCGGCAGGTCGGGATGGCACTCGGCGTCGCCGCGCTCGGCGCCCTTCTCGACCACGGCAGCACGCTCACGACCGGCCTGCAGACCGCGATGTCGGTGGCTGGAGCGGCGCTGCTCGCGGTGACCGTCCTCACCGCGACGACCCTGCGCAGGGCCGGATGAGCCGGGGCGGACTATTGTCCTCGCTGTGGAGACCTTGTTTACGACCCTGTTGATCATCGCGGGCATCGCCACCGTGCTGTTCGCGGTCTTTGTCGTCTACCGGCTGTACGCCGACCAGCGCTGACCAGCATGACGAGTGGCGACGAGGCCATCGCAGCAGCCGAGGAGCGGGCCGCCGGCACGCGCGACCGCAACCTCCCGTTGTGGGACGACTTGGCGATCCCGAACGACACGGCGAACCTGCGCGAGGGCCCGAACCTGAACGACGCGTGCCTCGCACTGCTGCCGCTTGTCGGCGTCTGGCGCGGCGAGGGCGAGATCGATTACCCGACGATCGACGGGCCGATCAAGTTCGCCCAGCAGTTGACCGTCGCCCACGACGGCCGCCCGTTCCTGTACCACGAGGCGCGCTCGTGGCTGCTGAACGAGGACGGCAGCGTGCTGCGGCCCGCCGCCCGCGAAACCGGGTTCTGGCGGCCGCAGGAGGACGACACCCTGGAACTGCTGCTCACGCACAGCTCCGGCATCGTCGAGCTGTACTACGGGAAACCGCGCAGCCAGACGTCCTGGGAACTCGGCACCGACGCGGTCATCCGCACCGCGACGGCCAAGGAGGTCACCGGCGCGCAGCGGCTGTACGGCCTGGTGAACGGCGACCTCGGGTACGTCGAGGAACGCGCGATGGTCGGCCAGGAGTTGCAGCCGCACGTTTCCGCGCTGCTGCGCCGCGTGGTGGGCTGAGGCTCCGGGAGACGCCGTGCGCTGGCGGCGGTACGGCGAACACGCCGCCCTGCTCGACTGCGCCTCGCTCGCGGAAATGAGCGCGGCCCGGGCGACGCTCACCGAAGCCGCGCTCGACGGCGTCGAGGAGATCGTTCCCGGGGCCCGCACTCTGCTGGTGGTCGCGTCCGCGGGTGCCCTGGAAGCTGCGCGTTCCTTGCTGGCTTCGGCCGATCTGGACCATTCGCCTGCCGGGGATGCCCGCGAAGTTGTTTTGGACGTGCGCTACTCCGGCGAAGATCTCTCGCTGGTCGCTGAGGACGCTGGGCTCAGCGTGGACGAGGTCGTCACGCTCCACACTGGCGCGGTCTACACGGTCGCGTTCACTGGTTTCGCACCCGGTTTCGGTTATCTCGCCGGGCTTCCCACTCAGCTACAGCAGTCAAGGCTGGCCTCTCCGCGCACCCGGGTCCCCGCTGGCGCGGTAGCCATCGCCGACGAGTACACCGGCGTTTACCCGCGAGAATCCCCTGGCGGCTGGCGCTTGATCGGACACACCGAGGCCACGCTCTTCGATCCTTCCGCCGCGCAACCGGCGTTGTTCACGCCTGGTCTCCGCGTGCGATTCCGGAGCGTCTGATGCGCGCGTTGGAGATCGTCTCGACCGGATCGCTGGCTCTGGTGCAAGACCTCGGACGGCCCGGTTACGCACATCTGGGCGTCCCACCGTCGGGTGCTCTTGACGTCGCCGCGCTCCGGCTCGGCAACCGGCTGGTCGGCAATGCCGAGGACGCCGCCGGGATCGAAACCGTGCTGGGCGGACTGACCGTCCGGGCCGCGGTTTCGTGCACCGCCGCGGTGACCGGACCGCCGGTCGCGGTGTCCGTGGACGGACGGGAAACCGGCTCGCACACGCCGATTCCCGTGCGACCAGGCCAAAAACTGACGATCGGCCGCCCTTCCTCCGGACTGCGCTGCTACCTGACGGTGTCCGGCGGCATCGCCGTGCCACCGGTGCTGGGAAGCCGGTCGACTGATGTCCTATCCGGACTCGGCCCCTCGCCATTGGAAGCTGGCACGAGAGTCCCCCTCGGTCCGGTCACCGGTGTTCCTTCTGGTGCCGACGTGATCGCCGCCGCGCCCGTGCCGTCGCAGCTGACAGTGCCCGTCCTGCTCGGCCCCCGCGACGATTGGTTCGCCGACCCCGCGAGCGCGCTCAACGCACAGTGGACAGTCACCGCGGAATCCAACCGAGTGGGGGTCCGCCTTGACGGGCCGCCGTTACGTCGAGTGTCCACAGTGTCCAATTCGGAATTGCCCAGCGAAGGCGTGCTGACCGGCGCGATCCAGGTCCCGCCGAACGGATTGCCGCTGGTGTTCCTGGCCGATCACCCGACCACGGGCGGTTATCCGGTGGTCGCGGTCGTGAGACGGGAGTCACTCGGCGCACTCGCTCAAGCACGCCCCGGAACCTTGGTGCGGTTCCACGCGTCCTTGTGAGCGTGGAACGGGTAACGATCACCGGCGGCGCGGGTTTCCTGGAGCTGAACACCGGAGGACGGGCGGAGCTGCCGCAGTCGCTGCGCATCGCACTCGCGACCGGTCAGCTGCGCCTGCCGCTGGCGGAAACCCTGCGCGAACTGCTGACCCTGCTCGTCGACGGCCAGTACCGGGTCAGCGGCCCGCAGCGCTTCGAGGGTCCCGACCTGGTCCCGGCGAGCGACTGGCCGGACGACGACGATGCCCGCGTCGCGTACTACCGCACGGCGATTCGCTCCGGACACCGTCCGGTGGCGGTGGTTTTGTCCGGTACGCGACCGTTGCTGGTGGACGGGCACCACAAGATCAGCGCGTACCGGGCGGAGGGGGTCACGCCGTCGGTGGTGCTGATCAGCGGGTCGTGAGTGGTTATGCCGGTGAGAACCGGCATAACCACTAGCGAACGCCGCTCAGTACTCGCCCTCGTAAGCCGCCACCAGCTCCCCGTGCAGCGCCGACGACTCCGGCAGCTCCGTCCCGTTCAGCGTGTGCACCCGGGTCACCTTCCGCACCGACGACGTGAGGAAAACGCCGTCCCCCCGCAGCAAGTCGTCCACCGAAAGCGGCTCCACTTTCACCGACCAACCGGCCTTCTCCGCGCCGCGGAACAACGCGTACTGCGTCGTTCCTGGCAGGATGCCAACAGTGGACGGCGGGGTGTAGAGCGTCCGCTCCTTCGCCAGGACGACCGTCGACGTCGGTCCTTCGAGGACCGAATCGTCGGTAGCGGTGAAGATCACATCTTGGGCTCCGCGACGGGCCGCCTCGCGCAGGGCGGCCATGTTCATCGCGTAGGAAACCGTTTTCGCGCCGAGCAAAAGCCACGGGGCGCGCTCGGCGAGTTCGGGGCCGAAACCGCGCTCCAGGGTCACCACCGAGACGCCTTCGGTGCGCGCCCGCAGCACCTTCTCCTCGACCTCCAGGCCCATCGCGAACGCCGTCGGCTTGCCTTCCGGATCACCGTCGACACCCCGCGTATACACGAGTTTCAGCGCGATTTCCGGACCGCCCTCCCACGCGTCGACGACCGCCTGCGCAGCTCGCGCGAAGCCGTCGAGGTCCGGCGCGGGCAGGTCCAGCATCGCCGCGGAACGGGCGAGCCGGTCGAGGTGCGGACGCATTTCCCGCGGCTTTTTCACCGCCACGAGGATCGTTTCGAACACCCCGTCTCCGCGCAGCAGGCCGAGGTCGTCGACCCGGAGGTGGGCGGCTTCGGGGTCGGCCAGTGAACCGTCGAGGAAGGCGAGAACGCGCATCCCCACAAGGTACTCACTTACCCTTAGAGCCATGCCGTACAGCTCGCCGCTGCTCGAAATCCCCCGCGCGGTCGCCGCGCCCGAGGGCCACCCGGAAGCCGGAGTTCCGTGGCACTGGGGCGATCCGTTCGCCGAGCAGCGCACCGCCGCCCGAGGAGTGGTCGTGATCGACCGCTCCCACCGCGAAATCCTCGCCGTCACCGGACCAGAACGCTTGTCCTGGTTGCATTTGGTCATCTCGCAACATGTCACCGAACTCGCCGAGGGCACCGGCACCGAGGCACTCGTGCTCGACAGCCAAGGCCACGTCGACACCCACTTCGTGCTCGCGCACACCGGAGAGACGGTGTACCTCGACAGCGACCCCGATCCGGTCGCCACGAGCGCGTTGCCCAAGGGCGGCAAGCAAACCCTGCGCGAGTACCTCGAAGCGATGAAATTCTGGTCCAAGGTCGAGATTCGCGACGCGACGGAAGAACTGGCCGTTCTTTCGGTGCTCGGCCCGGAGACCGACAGCGTGCTCGGCGTGGAACTCGGCGCGGAGCCGTACTCGGTGACCGCGCTGCCCGAGGGCGGTTTCGCCCGGCGGATGCCGTGGCCGACGCGGGCGGGCGCGGATCTCGTGGTGCCGCGCGCGCAGCTCGCTCAATGGTGGCAACGGCTCACCGACGCCGGCGCGCGTCCGGCCGGCTCGTGGACCTTCGACGCGCTGCGCGTGGAATCGCGGCATCCGCGGCTCGGCGTCGACACCGACGAGCGGACGATCCCGCACGAGGTCGGCTGGATCGGCTCGGCCGCGCACGTCGCGAAGGGCTGCTACCGCGGCCAGGAGACCGTCTCGAAGGTGCACAACGTCGGCCGCCCGCCGCGGTATCTCGCGCTGCTGCACCTCGACGGTTCGCCGGAGATCACCCCGGAGACCGGCGACCCGGTGAAGCTCGGCGAGCGCGTGGTCGGCCGGATCGGCACGGTCGCGCAGCACCACGAACTCGGGCCGATCGCGCTGGCGCTGGTCAAACGCTCGGTGCCGGCCGGGGCGGAACTGCTGGCCGGCGACGAGGACCGAGTGGTCCAGGCCACTGTCGATCCGGACTCGGTGCCGGGCGAACACGCGGCGCCCGGACGGGAAGCAGCGCAGAGACTGCGGGGCTGAAGTGAACTCGACGGTAGCGTCGTCGCGGAATGTGGAGCAGGATGTGCCCGTGATCGAAGTGCGTCCCGGAGGGCGACGACGGATCGACCGCGTCCTCGGCCCGGGATACCTCACCGGATTAGGCGACTTGCCGCTCCCGGTGCTGCGCGAGCGGCGCGACGAGGCCGCGCAGGAAGAGACAGACCTGTCCTACCTGCGCCGGCTCCTGCACGCCCGCATCGACATCGTGCGCGCCGAACAGGAGCGCCGCTCGTCCGGTGGGGAAGCCAGCATCGTCGACCGGCTCGCGTCGATCCTCGCCGACAACGCCCTCGGCCCGGCCGCCGGTTCGGGCCGCCATCAGCAGCTCGAACCGTCCCGCGCGGGCGAGCACCGAAGGCACGCTGAGGCATTGATCGGCGACACCGGGCTCACCGACGTCGGCTCGCTCACCGACGACAAGCTCGCCGCCGCGCTGGACACGTACGCGGCCGAGGAAGCGTCCGTGTCTTCCTTTCGCCGCCAGGTCCAAGGCGTGATGGACACGCTCAACGCCGAGATCGCCGGGCGCTACAGCAGCGGAGCGGCCACTGTGGACCAACTGCTGGACAGCGAACTGGGGCGCGTCGAGGAATGACCGGCCAGCCGATCCTCGTCGAGGTCGTCCGGAACGGGTTCGTCGAGAGCGTCCACCACGGATGTCTCGTCGTGACCGCGCCGGACGGGTCCGTCCAGTTCTCCGCGGGCGACGTGACCAGCCCGTTCTTCCCCCGGTCGGCGAACAAGCCGCTGCAGGGCGTCGGCATGCTCCGCGCCGGGCTCGGCTACGACGGCGCGGACCTGGCGCTGGGCTGCGCCTCGCATTCCGGCGAAACCGGACATCTCGAGCGCGTCTCGGCGATGCTGTCCGGAGCCGGGCTCGATCCCTCGGCGCTGGCCTGCCCGGCCGAGCTGCCGATCGGCGAGGACGCCCGGCGCGCGGCCGACGAGCCGCGGAAGATCACGATGAACTGCTCCGGCAAGCACGCCGCGATGCTCGCCACCTGCGTTGCGAACGGCTGGCCCACCGACGGCTACCAGCTGCCGGACCATCCGCTGCAGGTCCAGCTCGCGAAGACGGTCGAGGAGCTGACCGGCGAATCCATCGCCGCGGTCGGGGTCGACGGCTGCAGCGCGCCGCTGTTCGCGTTCTCGCCGACCGGCCTCGCGCGGTCATTCGGACGGCTGGCGCAGGCCGACCCAGACACCGACGAACGCCGGGTGGCCGACGCGATGCGTGCGCACCCGTGGCTGGTCGCGGGCACCGGCCGGGAAGACACCCTGCTGATGCAGGCCGTGCCCGGGCTGCTGTCGAAGAGCGGCGCGGAGGGCGTCCTGGCGTTCACGCTGGGCGACGGCACCGCGTGCGCGATCAAGATCTCCGACGGGAACAAGCGGGCCTTGGCACCGCTGGCCATGGCCGTCCTCGCTCGCCTGGGCATCGAGGCGCCGGAAGAGCTGGCCGACCTGGCTCACCCGCCGGTGCTCGGCGGCGGCGAACGCCAGGGCGAGCTGCGGGTCAGTTGGAGTGCTCCTTAGCCGCGAGGTCGCCCCAGAACTCGCGCAGCTGCGAAAACAGCTCGGCCAGCTCCTCGACGTTCCCGGTGCGCAGCGCGTCGAGGATGTCGTGGACCTCCTCCGCGGTGGAGTCGGCGTCCAGCAGCGAGTCGGCGAAAAGCTGCACGAGGCCGCCGTAGTCCAGTTCGACGACCGAGTCCGAATCGAAGCTCTCCAGCCACTGGCGGGTCTGCGAGAGCACCCGGCCGGGGCCGGAGTCGCCGAAGGTCGTCTCGATCAGCTCGCCCGCGTCGGACGCCCGCCGCAGCGCCTCGGACATCGGGGTGCGCCAGGACGCTTCCCGCGTCGGGTCGGCCGGGCCGCTGCCGAGCACGAGCTTGCGCTCGTCCGGGTCGATCAGCGAGAACCAGGGCAGCGGGACGGTCCAGGTGGTGGTGAGGGTGTGCGCGGCGGTCGCGGTGAGGTCGGTCATCGCGGCCTTGGTCTGGGCGCGGGCGCGCTCCGCGGTGACGCCGCCGGAGTCGAGGACCGCGATCCGCAACGCCGGCTCGGCGTCGGCGAGGAAGGTGCTCAGCGCGGCGGCCGAGCGGGCGCGCAGTTCGAGCGGGCACGCGAACGGGCCCTCGGCCGAGTGACCGGCGGGGACGTCGGCCGGGTCGAGCACGAGCACGTCGTTGACGAGGCTCGGCGAGGGCCGCCCGTCGCGCAGCTGCGCGGGCAGCAACCGCACCGGCGCGGCCGCTTGTGACTTGAGCCACATCCACTGTTCGCGTTCGCCGATTCCGACCCGGCTGAGCCCGCCCGCGGAAACGGCCTGGACCAGCTGCTGCGCGGGGGGATCGCCCAGCGCGCGCAGAGGTTCGTACACCCGCAGATAGGCCACGAAGGGTCGGAGCACCCGAGCATCGTGGCACGCCGACCAGGGCCGATCGGCATCGACGTGCCGGTAACCGGCGTCCGGCGGACACTGTCGCGACGAGCACACCGTGCCACGTCGCATCCAACCCCCGGGACACGGTACGGTGTCAGCAGGAAAGAACTGTCGAGACGATGCGGGGCCGCCGATTCCCCCGGCCGCCCCGCCCCTGTGCGAGGGGGTCGAGCCATGGGGCGCGGCCGGGCTAAGGCCAAGCAGACGAAGGTGGCGCGCGAGCTCAAATACAGCTCCCACGAAACCGACTTCGATGCTTTGCAGCGCGAGCTGTCGAGTAGTTCCTCGGACAACCACGAGGACGACAAGCGGTACGAGGACCCGTACGACGACGGGTACGACGAGTACCGCCGTTGACGCAGGCACACGACACGCGAGGGCGGAATCGGACTGAGGTCCGAGACGCCCTCGTGCGTTGTGTGCTGCCCGTTTTCTTGCTGTCGGCGAGGTGACGAAGGAGTTGGACGGGTGAGCGACATCGCACGAGTAGGTGTGGTCGGAGCAGGGCTGATGGGCTCCGGCATCGCCGAGGTGCACGCCAGGTCCGGGTTGGACGTGCTGGTCACCGAGGTGAACCAGCCCGCTCTGGACGCGGGCAAGGCGCGCATCGAGAAGTCGCTGCAACGCGGCGTCCGCAACGGCAAGCTGGCCGCCGAGGACGCCGAGGCGGCGCTCGGGCGGCTGCGCTTCACCACGGACATCGCCGAGTTCGCCGACCGCGATCTCGTCGTCGAGGCCATCCTGGAACAGGAACAGGCCAAGGTCGACGTGTTCCGGGCACTGGACAAGATCGTCGAGAGCGAGGACGCGGTGTTCGCGTCCAACACGTCGTCGATCCCGATCATGAAGCTCGGCATGGCCACCGGCCGTCCGCAGCAGGTCGTCGGCATCCACTTCTTCAACCCGGTGCCGGTGCTGCCGCTGGTCGAACTGGTCCCGTCGCTGCTGACCAGCGAGGACACCGCCCGCCGCGCCGAGGAACACGCCACCGGCGCGCTGGGCAAGACGGTGATCCGGTCGCAGGACCGGGCCGGGTTCATCGTGAACTCGCTGCTCGTGCCGTACCTGCTGTCGGCGATCCGGATGATCGAATCGGGCTTCGCCTCGGCCGAGGACATCGACCGAGGCATGGAGCTGGGCACGGCGCATCCGATGGGTCCGCTGCGGCTGTCCGATCTGATCGGCCTCGACACCATCAAGGCGATCGCGGACTCGATGTACGCCGAGTTCAAGGAGCCGCTGTACTCGTCGCCGCCGTTGCTGCTGCGCATGGTCGACGCCGGGCTGCTCGGCAAGAAGACCGGCCGCGGGTTCTACTCCTACTCCTGACTTTAGTTGCGGGCCTGATCCACCTTCCCCGCTGTGCGGGGCCGGGCGGGTCGCTTGACTGTGCGGCATGACTTCGACGTTCGTCTTCGCCGCCGGTGCCAACGGCGTGTCCGCCGCCCCGCCGGAACTCGTGCTGCGCGGGTATCGCGGGGTGGGGGTGCCGCAGCCGGAGCAGCAGTTTCGGCTGTCGTATCAGGCTCCGCAGGATCTCGGCGCGTTCGCCACGGAACCGTCGGCGCTGGCCGGCGTGACCGTTGCCGACCAGGTCGCGTCCACTGTGGACGTCGTCCGCCGGGCGGCGGCGCTGGGCCCGGTCGTGCTGGTCGGGTCGAGCATCGGCGGCGCGCTGGTCACGCTCGTCGCCGAAGAGGTCCCGGAGCTGGTGTCGGCGCTGGTCTACGACGCCGCGTTCTGCTGTGTCGAACTGCCGACGCCGGAGGAGTACCTGACGACGCCTGAAGCCGCGTCGTCGCAGGTCGGGGCGATGCTCGGGTTCATCGCGGCCGACCCGGCAGTGATCGGCGCGATGCGTTTCAACTGGCGTTCTTCCTCCGCGGAGGCGCTGACGGCGGCGAAGGCGGCGCTCTGCGCGGACGCCACCGACGGCGAGTTCTACGCCCTGCTCAACGCGATGGCTCCGGACGACATCATCGGCCGCGGCGCCACCGACTCGCGCGGCACGCCGGATCGGTGGGGGCGCGTCCGTAGGTGCTACGTCCGGCATCTCCAAGACCGCTTGGTGCCGCTCGCCTTGCAGGACCGGATGATCGCCGAGGCCGACGCGCGCACGCCCGGCACGCGGTTCGAGGTGCACGACATCGACACCTCGCACTTCCCGAACGCGGCCGGGATGGCCCAGTTCGTCGAGGTGCTGGACAAGGTCGGCCAGTCGGTCAGCTGAACGCCGCTCGTCGCGCGGCCCGGCGCAGTACCGTCAGGATCGCCGGGCCCAGCACGACGATCGCGACCAGATTCGTGAGCGCGCGGCCGGTGTCCCAGCCCAACGTAGACGTCAGCACGGTGAAGACCAGGAACCGGTGCAGGTTTTCGCCGAGCGGGCCGCCCGGGACGAAGTCCAGCGCGGTGTGGCTCGCCAGGAACGGCCAGGTGAACAGGCTCATCGCGAGCCCGTAGAAGTAGGCGGCGACCACGCCGTAGGCCGCCAGCATCGCGATCTCCCACCGGCCCTTCGCCCGGCGCGGCAGCAGCCCGGCGCCGAGGCCGACCAGTGCAGACGCCAGCATCTGGAAGGGCAGCCACGGCCCGACGCCGCCGGTGAGCAGGGCGGACGCGAACAGCGACGTCGACCCGAGGACGAACCCGAAGCCCGGTCCGAAGACCCGCCCGGCCAGCACGAGCAGGAAGAACACCAGCTCGATCCCGCCGGTGCCCGCGCCGAGCGGACGCAGCGCGGCGTTCACCGCGGACAGCACGCCGAGCAGCGCGAGCGCCTTCGCGTCGAGTCCGCCGCTGGACAGCTCGGCCAGCACGATCAGGATCAGCACCGGAAGCGTCACGAGGAAAACGAACGGCGCGTCGGTCACGTGCGCGGAGGTGCCGACGGTGCTGCGGGCGAGCAGCGGCCAGCAGAACATCGCCAGCCCGACCACGACGGCGGCCGTCAGCACCAGCGCCGTGCGGCGCCGGATGCGGACGGCTGGGCCCAGGAAATCTGTCACGCCAGCGCCTTCGCCACCGCGTCCACGGTCAGCCACGGCTCCGGCGCGAGGATCTTCGCGACCTGCGGTGCGAAGGCGGGCGAGGCTACGACGACGTCCGCGGTCGGGCCGTCGGCGACCACTTCGCCCTCGGCCAGAACCACGACGCGGTGTGCGGCGGAGGCGACGAACTCAACGTCGTGGGTGGCGAGCAGCACCGCGTGTCCCTCGGCGGCCAGGTCGGCGAGGATGGCCGCGAAGTGCCGTTTCGCCGGGTAGTCGAGGCCGCGGGTGGGCTCGTCCAGCAGCATGACCGGCGGGGCGGCGGCAAGCTGGACAGTCAGGACCAAGGCGAGTCGCTGGCCTTCGGACAGGTCACGCGGGTTGGTGTCGTCTTCGATGCCGGGCACAAGGCGGTCGAGAAGCTTCCGCGCGGTGCCTGGCGGGACGTCCGATTCGACGTCGGCCTGTCGGCATTCCGCGCCGACTGAGTCGAGATACAGCAGGTCAGACGGGGTCTGCGGGACCAACCCGACCCGCGTGCGGGCAGCGCGCGACCGGAGCGTCTTCGGATCTGCGCCGAGGACGTCGACGGTGCCGTCGGAGCGGGGTCCGCTGCCCTGCAACGCCCACAGCAGCGAGGACTTGCCCGAGCCGTTCCGACCCATCAGCGCGACGACCTCGCCTTGGTTCAGCCGCAGGTCAACGCCGCGAACCGCGTTCACGCCGCCATACCGGACCCGCACGCCCCGCGCCTTGAGCACCGCCTCCCCAGAACGCCCCAATGTGGCATTGGGTGCGTCAGATGCACCGAACGCCACATTGGGTGCGTCGCATGCACCCAATGCCACATTGGGGCGACGCTCGGCCAGGCGTTCCCGCAGCGGACGGGCGAGCCGACGGGCGTCGCGGACCGAAAGCGGCAGCGGCGACCAACCCGCGAGTCGGCCCAACTCGACGATCGGCGGCGCGACGTCGGTCTCGGCGAACACCTCCGCCGGTGGGCCGGAGACCACGGTGCCGTCGCCGGGCAGGTAGAGCAGGCGGTCGGCGTACTGCGCGACGCGTTCCATCCGGTGCTCGGCGACGACGACTGTCGTGCCCAAGTCGTGCACCAGCCGGGTGATCGCGGCCAGCACCTCCTCGGCCGCGGTCGGGTCGAGCGCCGACGTCGGTTCGTCCAGCACCAACACGCTCGGGTGCGCCGTGAGCACCGCGCCGATCGCGACGCGTTGCTGCTGCCCGCCGGAGAGCGTCCGAAGTGGACGGTCGCGGAGTTCGGCGATGCCCAGCAGATCAAGGGTCTCCTCGACGCGCTTGCGCATCACGTCCGGTGCGACGGCGAGCTGCTCCATCGCGTACGCCAGTTCTTCCTCGACGGTGTCGGTGACGAATCCGGCCAGCGGATCCTGCCCGACCACGCCGACCACTGACGCCAGCTCGCGCGGCGGATGCGTCGCGGTGTCGAGCCCGGCGACCTCGACGCGTCCGCTCAGCGTGCCGCCGGTGAAATGCGGGACGAGACCGTTGATCGCGCCGAGCAATGTCGACTTACCGACACCAGTGCGTCCGGCGACGAGGCAGAGTTCGCCTTCCTCGATCGTGAGGTCGACGTCCCGCAGCACCGGCCGGTCCGCCCCGTCGTACGTGACGCTGACGTGCGAAAACTCGATCATCGGGCGACCTCCGACACCAGCGCCGGACGCGGCGCGAACCAAGCGGGCAACACGCTGATCAGCACCGCGACGGTCGGCAGCAGCGGCAGCTCCGGCCAGGTCAGCGGGCTGGCCGGGGTGGTGAGCGAAACCGGGTCGGCGATCAGCACGAGCACTGCGGTCGCGACGCCGCACAGCGCCACCAGCGTCTCCGGCAGCCGCCACGGATCGGGCCGATAGGTCGTGCGCCGAATCTGCCGTCCGCCCAGCACGAATCCGGCGGCGGCCAGCACCAGACCGGCGACGAGCATCGGCACGCCGAGCCACGACGCGGACCCGTCGAGCACGCCGTAAACCCCCACCGCGACGCCGACCAGCCCGGCCAGCACGCAGGTCGCGATCAGCATCCGGACGCGCGGCGAGAGATACGCGCGCCGTCCGTAGCCGCGGGAATCCATCGCCGACGCGAGTTGCAGCGATCGGTCCATGGCGTCGGCGAGCACCGGCACGAAAATCCCCTTCACGAACCGCAGGCCGCGCGTCTTTCCGGACCGAAGCCGACGCGCGCGGCGCACTCGCTGCACGCTTTCGACCAGCTGCGGTGCCACGGACAACGCGACCGTGACCGCCGTACCCACCTCATACAGCGCGCCGGGTACGGCCTTGAGCAGGCGTTTCGGGTTCGCCAGCGCGTTCGCGGCTCCGATGCAGAGCACGATCGTGGCCAGCCGGAGCCCGTCGTACAGCCCGCCGAGCAGCTCCTCGGCCGAAGTGGGACCGAGGAGCTGAATACCGGCGGCGACGCTCGGCAGCGGGATAGTCGGCAGCGTGAACAGGATGTGGCCGCCGTCCTCGCCGCCGATCAGGATCCGGAACAGCACGCGCGACGCCAGGATCACCCCGGCGATCCAGGCGTACATCCGGAACGCCAGCGCCCAGGGCGCGTCGCCGCGGCGGAGCATCACGACGAACCCGGCCACCGCGATCACCAAGGCGAGCAAAACCGGGTTCGTGGTCCGGCTCGCGGCGACGGCGAGCGCGAGCGCCCACACCCACCACGCGCCGGGATGGAGCGCTCGCGGACTACTTCCCGCCACGTTTGCGGCGAAGGAAGGGCGACTTCTCGTCAAGGTCGCGGCGCGTCATGACGAACGCCCCGACCAGCCCGATCACCACCACGATCCCGAGCCCGATCACCAGGCCCCACGGGAAGCTGCTGTCCGAAGTGGACGCCGGAGCCTGGGCGGGCGCGGCGGCCTTGCGCACCGGCTCGGTGCGCGGCGGCGGATACTCGGTGTAGGACTTGCCGATCGCGAACGACCAGCCCTCGAACGCCCCGGCGGGCGGCTTCCAGCTCTGCGCGCCGACCTGCGCCGAGGCCCACTTGCCGCCGTTGGTGGCGGTCCAGAAGCTCCACGACGCCTTCTCCGGCGGCATCCCGGTGCAGGTCTGGTCGGCGGGCTTGCCCTCGATCTTGCACATCACGGCCAGGCCGTATTTGCCCGCACCGCTGAGTTCGAAGCCCGCGTTTTGCAGGGCGGTGACGCCGTTTTCCTGCTTGCCGGGCGCGCACCGGATGAGGGTTTCCCCGCCAAGCCCCTGGAAATCGACGATGACCGTGACGCCGTTGTCGTCCTGGCAATAGCCGTCGGTGCCCTTGCCGGGCGTGGTCGCGGAGGCGGAGGACGCACCGCCTAAACCGGTAGCGACGAGAAGAGCGCAGCCGGCGAGGACTCGCCCCCAGTGCCGCGCGTGCACGAACCGCATGTCAGATGTACCTCGCATCGATCGGACCACGACGGGCGATCCGGCTCGCGGTCCCTCGCGGGGCCGCTCACGGTTGCGGGCCAGCGCCGGATTCTCACCGGCTTCCCCCGTTCGTGGCGAAGAACTTGTCGACGTTAACGCACCGCAGGCCCCGCTGGAAGCGACCGCGGCCACACCTACACTTCCGGGCGTGGGACAGGACCAGTTGCGCGTCGGCCTCGTAGGAACCGGACCGTGGGCCACCACGGTGCACGCCCCCGGGCTCGCGGATCATCCAGGGACCGTGCTCAGTGCCGTGTGGAGCCGACGGCCGGAAGCCGCCGCCGCGCTCGCGCAGGCCTACGACGCCGTGCCGACCAGCGATCTGGACGAGCTGTTCGAGCAGGTCGACGCGCTCGCGTTCGCGGTGCCGCCGACGGTGCAGGCCGAACTGGCCACCCGGGCCGCGGAGGCGGGCAAGCACCTGATCCTCGAGAAACCGATCGCCCCCGACCTCGCCGCGGCGCAGCGTCTCGCCGACGCGGTGGCCTCCGCTGGCGTCGCGTCGCTGGTGATGCTGACCCTGCGGTTCGCCCAGCAGACGCGCGACTGGCTGGACGGCGTCACCGCTGCTGGCGGTTGGCGCGGCGGCAGTGTGCGGTGGCTGTCCGGCGCACTGCTCGCCGGGAAGTACGCGACCTCGGCCTGGCGGCAGGATCCGGCTGCCGGCGCGCTCGCCGATATCGGCCCGCACGCGTTCGACCTGCTCGACGCCGCTCTCGGCCCGATCACCAACGTCCTCGCCGCACACCGCGGTCCCGAGGACCTGTGGCAACTGCTGCTCGAACACGAAGACGGCATCACGAGCACCGCGACGCTCAGCCTGCGCCTGCCGGTGCAGCCGACAGTGGTCGAGTATTCGGTCTTCGGCGAGCACGGCTTCCGCACCCTCGGCCGTACCGGCGCGGCGAACGACGCATACACCGCGCTGCTGGACGATTTCGCCGCGATGGTGTCATGCGGAACGACCACGCACCCCTGCGATGTCCGGAGGGGCGTACACCTGGCTCGAATCGTGGACCAGGCGCGCGCTGCCCTTCGCTGAGCCCGTTAATTCGCTTGCCCGGTCTGAGACGATGAACGGGAAGTTCGTTTCGGACGAAGGAATGCCTATGTGCTCCGCCACGGCCCACTCCGGCCGCGTGGCCTGAGCTGTTCGGCCTGCGCGCCGGTCGTGGGGTTCGCCCTGCCCGGTTCTTGTGCCGCATTCCTTCTTTCCCGAAAGGCTTCCACCAGAGATGTCCGCCCTTCAGGCATACGTTCGCGCGACCGCACCGATCGGCCGCGACACCGAGCGAATCGGCCCGTTCCTGGCGACTTTCGCCCAGGACAGCTCACATCCGATGGAGAACTACGCCATCCCCGACGACGGCGCGAAGCCCTCGTCCGCCGAAATCGCTCTCTTGATTTCCGCCTATCAGCAACGAAACCTCCTGCCACGACTGGAGTTCTTCACCGACGCGGCTCCCGACGTCGAGGCACCCCTCGTCGCCTCAGGCTTCACGCTGGAACGACGCGTCCCCGTGATGATCTGCACCGCCGAGGACCGCGTCGACTGTGCTTCACCGGACCACATTCAGCTGCGGGAACCGTTGACTGACAACGAATTCCGCCGCCTGCGGTCCGTGCAGAACGTCGCCTTCGGAGAGTCGCCGGAGGTGTCGGACGCCGATGTCGAACGCAACCGCAACTACCTGACCGTCCTGGCCGAACAAGGCGAAACCATTGTGGGCGGCGGAATCGCGCTGGACATCGTGTCCGGCGCGACGGAAATCGTCGGCATCGCCGTAGCGGCTGAGTACCGTAACCAAGGCATCGCGGCGGCAATCACCGCGCGCCTGACGCGCCTCGCTCACGAACGCGGCGCACGGACGGCTTTCCTTACGCCGGGCGATGTCGGCATCGGGACGGTGTACCAACGCGCCGGGTATCAAGTCGCCGGTGAGTGCGTGCACCTGTCGCTGACCTAATCGTCGTACCGACCGCCGCGACCGCGCTTCACATCACTGCGGCGCTTCTTCGCCGCCAAACGGCGCTCCTTCGAACCCCGCGACGGCTTCGTAGGACGTCGTTTGGCAGGCGGCGGCGCGGAAGCCTTCGTCAGCACGTCAGCCAGCCGCTCCCGAGCCGCGTCGCGGTTCATCAGCTGGGAGCGGTATTCGCTGGCCGCGATGGTCAGCACGCCGTCGACCAGACGCGTGCCCAAGCGGGTCGTGATGCGTTCCTTCAGCGCGGGCGGGATCACGGCGGAGCTCGCGACGTCGAACGACAGCTCGACGCGCGAGTCCGTCGTGTTCACGCCCTGTCCCCCCGGCCCCGAGGACCGGGAGAACCGCTCTCGCAGTTCGGCGCCCGGGATCACGAACCGGGCGCCGACGCGTACGTCCTCCGCCATGTCTTCAGTGTCTCAAGACGTGGCAAGCGGCTTTCAGAACCGCGGGTGGTCGCCGGACAGCACCGCGCGCGGGCCGTCCGGGTCTTCGGCGGGCTGGACGTCGCCGAGGATCCACGCGGGCACGTGCCGCGCGGTGAGCACCGCCAGCGCCCGGTCGACGTCCTCGGCCGACACGATCGCGACCATGCCGACGCCCATGTTGAACGTCTTCTCCAGCTCCGCGCGCTCGACCTTGCCGCGCTGCCCGATCAGCGCGAACACCGAGGCCGGCGTCCACGTGCCGCGTTCGAGCTTGGCGACGAGACCGCGCGGCATCACGCGCGCGAGGTTGGCCTCGAGGCCGCCGCCGGTGATGTGCGCGAACGTGCGCACCTCGGTCTCGGCGACCAGCGCGAGGCAGTCCTTCGCGTAGATCTTGGTGGGCTCTAGCAGTTCCTCGCCGAGGGTGCGGCCGAACTCCTCGACGTGCCCGTCCAGCGGCATCCGCGCGATGTCCAGCAGCACGTGCCGGGCCAGCGAGTAGCCGTTGGAGTGCAGCCCGGACGAGCCCATCGCGATCACGACGTCACCGGGGCGGACCTTCTCCGGCGACAGCAGCGCGGACGCCTCGACCGCGCCGACCCCGGTGGCCGACAGGTCGTAGTCGTGCTCGCCCATCAGGCCCGGGTGCTCGGCGGTCTCGCCGCCGAGCAGCGCGCAACCGGCCTGGACACAGCCCTCGGCGATGCCGCCGACCAGCGCCGCGATCTTCTCCGGCACGACCTTGCCGACCGCGATGTAGTCCTGCAGGAACAGCGGCTCGGCCCCGGTGACGACGAGGTCGTCGACCACCATCGCGACCAGGTCGATGCCGACCGTGTCGTGCTTGTCGAGCGCCTGCGCGACCGCGATCTTGGTGCCGACGCCGTCCGTGGAGGAGGCGAGGATCGGCTCTTTCCACTTGTCGAGCTTGAGGGAGAAGAGCCCGGCGAAGCCGCCGACCCCGCCGCGCACCTCGGGCCTCGTGGCCCGCTCGGCGTGTGGCTTGAGCAGCTCGACGGCCTGGTCACCGGCGTCGATGCTGACCCCGGCGGCTGCGTACGTGGCGCTCGTGGACTCGCTCACGGAAGCGGACTCCCTACTGGACTTGCTTGGTTCACGGACGCCGGACGGCGTCTTCGGCACCGTACCCGGCCGCACTGACGGGAGCGGCCGCGCCACCTGCGGCGTCCATGCTTTCGAGCAGGTGCTTGCCGATGAGCGCGTCCTCGGGCAGCGCGATCGGGTACTCGCCGGAGAAGCAGGCCGTGCACAGCCGCGACTTCGGCTGCTCCGACGCCGCGACCAGGCCGTCCAGCGAAATGTAGCCGAGCGAATCGGCCCCGATCGACCGGCGGATGCCGTCGAGGTCGACGCCGTTGGCGACGAGTTCGGCCCGCGAGGCGAAGTCGATGCCGTAGAAGCACGGCCACCGCACCGGCGGCGACGCGATCCGCACGTGCACCTCGAGCGCACCGGCCTCGCGCAGCATCCGCACGAGCGCGCGCTGGGTGTTGCCGCGGACGATCGAGTCGTCCACCACCACCAGGCGCTTGCCGCGGATGACGTCGCGCAGCGGGTTCAGCTTCAGCCGGATGCCGAGCTGCCGGATGGTCTGCGACGGCTGGATGAACGTGCGCCCGACGTAGGCGTTCTTGACCAGACCGGTGCCGTACGGAAGGCCGGAGCCCTGCGCGTACCCGATCGCGGCCGGGGTGCCGGACTCCGGCACGGGCATCACGAGGTCGGCGTCGACCGGGTGCTCGACGGCCAGCTTCCGGCCGATCTCGACGCGCGTGGCGTGCACGCTGCGGCCGGCGATCGACGTGTCCGGACGCGCGAGGTAGACGTACTCGAAGACGCAGCCCTTGGGCTCCGGGTTCGCGAACCGCGAGGAACGCAGCCCCTCGGCGTCGATGGCGATCAGTTCGCCCGGCTCGACCTCGCGCACGAACGACGCGCCGCAGATGTCGAGCGCGGCGGTCTCGCTCGCCACGACCCAGCCGCGCTCCAGCCGACCGAGCACCAGCGGGTGCACGCCGTGCGGGTCGCGGGCCGCGTACAGGGTGTTCTCGTCGGCGAAGACCAGGCAGAACGCGCCCTTGAGGGTCGGCAGCAGCTCGAGCGCGGCGGCCTCGATGCCCTTGTCGGCGGCGTTCGCGGCGAGCAGGCCGCAGACGAGGTCGGAGTCGCTGGAGGACCCGGTGAGCCCGGCGTGCGGCTTCAGCCCCGCGGCGACGGTGCGATCGCGCAGCTCGGCGGTGTTGACCAGGTTGCCGTTGTGCGCGAAGGACAGGCCGCTGCCGGTGTCCGTGGTGCGGAAGATCGGCTGGGCGTTCTCCCAGATCGTGGCTCCGGTCGTGGAGTACCGGCAGTGCCCGACGGCGATGTGCCCCTGCAAGGACTGCAGGACCTGCTCGTCGAAGACCTGGCTGACGAGCCCGAGGTCCTTGAAGACGACGATCTGCGAGCCGTCCGAGACGGAGATGCCCGCTGCCTCCTGCCCGCGGTGCTGCAGGGCGTAGAGGCCGTAGTAGGTGAGCTTGGCGACTTCTTCCCCGGGAGCCCAGACGCCGAAGACGCCGCACTCCTCACGGGGTTCCGGATCGGGTTGATCTTGATCTTCGGGTCGAGCAGGACTGGCGGAGGGGTCGGAAACCACCGAGGAGCTCCCAGGAAGACGCGGGCGGGCCACGTCCAAGTGTAAGGGGTGGATCGGGCGGGGAAGGGGGTTGCGGCGTGGTTCTGACCACTACGGGGGAGGGAGTCGCGGAGCGGTGATCTGGTTTTGGAGCGGGGGTCTTTCGTTTGTGCTCGTTGTGGCACTCGGCTCGTCGCCTGGCGGCGACATTGCCGTTTCTTCCTGGGCAGGCACCCCGAAGCCGATTGTGATGACGGTCTGAGGGTGCTTGTCAAGGCGGGAAAGATGCCTTGACAAGCACCCTCAGACCGCATTTGGGCTTCGTATCGGGGTGCGGGGCGGGAGTGGCTGCATGGCTGAGTTGGGGGTGCGGGATTGCGGTTTAGGGCTGCGCGGCTGGGGTGCGTGGGCGCGTTGGGGTCGCGGGTGGGGCTCGTGCACCAATGTGGCATTGGGTGCGTGCGACGCACCCAATGTGGCGTTGGGGGCATCGCGGCGGCGGTGAGCGGGCGGGCTGTGAAGGGCCCCTTGAGGGAATCTAAGTCCGTGAAGGGGGTCCCTCACGGCGTTGCGCGGGTCGTGAGGGGAACCCTGAGGGACTCTGAGTCCCTCAAGGTTCCCCTCACGGACGCCTGACCCCGCCCAGATACTTCGACCTGGGCAAACCGCATCCGCAGCGCCGCTTTAAGTCCCTGGCATTGCCGCCGCTGCCGCGAGGGCGGACCTCACGGCAGCTGCCCAGGCACGCGCGGCGGCGGGACGGGGGCAGAAATGAACCAGGCCCCGTACGAAGTGGATTGGGCCACTTCGTACGGGGCCTGAAATCTGGGAGGCACCGGTGGGGACAAGCGCGGGGAGAGAGGGCGAATCAGCGAGCGGCTAGCCACTTCGAGCGGCCGCCTCGGCCTGGGACCCAGCAGCCGGTTGTGGAGGCTGCGGTGAGGGTGGCCGGCGGGCGCTCGGGGAGGGCCAGCACTTCGCCCAGCACCTGGCTTGCTTCGCCTCGCGAGCGCCACAGAGTGGTCGCGGGGGCGAAGATGTTCTGCTCGCCGCCAGGCAGGCGCGTGGCCTCGACGTCGTCCTCAGCATTGAGCCGGACGACGTCCACCACGTTGTCGTGGACTCGCACTCCGACCACGGCCTGCACTTCGCCGCTTCCGTCCGTCGGGTGGACGAACTGGTAGCCGCGGTCGATGAGCTTTTGCAGGCCTTGCTCGACGTCGAAGGCGGGTCCGGCGACGGTGGTCTCAGCCGAGGACATCGTCGAATTCGCCGTCTTTCGCGCCGGCGAGGAAGGCCGCCATTTCGGCGCGCGTGTAGACCAGCGCGGGGCCCTCCGGGAAGCGCGAGTTCCGCATCGCGATCTCGCCCGAGGTCAGCGGGGCTACTTCAACACAGTTGCCTACCGCGCCGCTGTAGCTCGCCTTGCGCCACTGGGCGCCGGTCAGACGGTCGGCCGGAATACCGTTCTCGAACCGCTCAGCCATGATGCCACCTTCCGGGAAGGACGATGAAAAGCTCAGGAATCTGCATGTGCATCTGCCCGCGACTTTGACGCTAGCACGCGCGCATGCAGCGGTAAATGCACGTGCAGAATTTTCTGCAAATTTCTCACTGCGTGACGACACGGTTCAGTAGAAGTTCCCGGACAGGTGATTCGAGCACTACCTGAACGGGCTAATTATTACCTTGAGTAATGATATTGGCGGTCTGATAACGCAACGCGTTCGTGACTCGCTACCGCTGGGTGCAGCGGGTGAATGAAAAACACTGAGCGTGATGACTCACGCGGCAGCAGGAAGGCGTGGAACCGGGTCAGTGGAAAGAGACTTCCGGACTTATGCACGCTCGGTGATGAGAATGCGGGTCGGCGTTCGCTATTCGGTTACTGCTCGCCCGGATGGTGGGGGGCGGGATTCTTCCTCCGGAGAATTTCACTGGAGGCGATGCTCGGTGCGGTGAAGAGAGACCGCGCTTAGATCTCGGCCTTGCGCTTGGCGATGCGGGCCCGGCTGCGCTCGGGGGTCTCCGCGTCCACGGCCAGCAGGTCCAGCGCTCGGCCGTACTTCTCGATCTCGTCGCGTTTGTCCAGATAGTGCGCGCCGGTCAGGTACTCGACGTAGACGATGTTCGGCAGTTCCGCCTCGGCGAAGCGCAGCAGCGAGAACGCGTGCTCGGCCGACAGACCGCTTCGGCAGTACGGCAGGATCTGCACCGACACGTGCGGCAGCGTGGTGACCTCGAGCAGGTATTCCAGCTGCTGCCGGAACACCTTGGGGCCGCCGATCGGCCGGTACAGCACCGATTCGTCGAGCACCGCCCAGATCCGCGGCGCGTCGGGGCGGGCCAGCATCTTCTGCCGCCGCATGCGCAGGGCTACCAGCTGGTCCACGCGTTCGTCGGCCATCTCCGGGCGGCCGTGGCTGAAGATCGCTCGTGCGTACGGCTCGATCTGCAGCAGGCCGGACACGAACAGCGGCTCCCAGATCTGGATCCGGGACGCCGCCTCCTCAAGACCGACGAGGTCGGTGAACCATCCGGGCACCGTCTCGCCGAACTTGCGCCACCAGCCCGCTTCGTTCGATTGCTTGACCATGTCGAGGAACGCTTTGCGCTCCTCGTCGTCGGAGACGCCATACATGGTGAGCAGGTCGGCGACGTCGCGTTCCTTGAAGCCGACGCGGCCGAGTTCCAGCCGGGAGATCTTGGATTCCGAACCGCGGATGTTGTAACCGGCCTGCTGGCGCGTGATCCCGGCTTCCTCGCGCAACCGGCGAAGCTGCGAACCGAGGATCATCCGGCGCGCTGTCGGGCCGAGGCTCTGCTCGCCGGCGGACACGCCTACCGCGTTCATGACCAGGGCCCTTCCATCGCCGCTCGTACGAAATCCGACTACCCAAAGTACACGCATGGCACTGCCCGGACAGCGTGGCACAGGCCCGCGTTCAGGGGATTCTACGGAGTGTGTGCCTGAGAAGACACACCCGCGGGAACAATTCCGGCGGAAAATCAGATCCGCACGACCGGAAGCCAGTGCGAAAGGTCCGCGCGGCTGCCCGAGGCGGATACCCGCGCGGCGCCGAGCGCGTCGTCCCAGTCCAGGAGGCCGGTGGCCAGTTCGAGCCACGTCCGCGGGTCGGTCTCGATGACGTTCGGCGGCGTGCCGCGGGTGTGGCGCGGGCCTTCGACGCACTGCACCGCGGCGTACGGCGGGACCCGGACCTCGACGGTGTGGCCGGGCGCGTCCTGGGCGAGGGTCCGCAGGGTCGCGCGCACCGCGGCGGCCAGTTCGGGGCGCGCCGGATCCGGTCCGTCGCCGCGCAACCAGTCCGAAACGGCCAGCACCGCCGCTCGTAACTGAGCGGGATCGACCGAACGCGAAGAGGCCATGCGACAACAGTAGAGTGGCCGCGAACGGAGTTTCAGGCACCCGGCACCGAGGGACGGCGATGGCGCAGCGGGACGAGGCAGATCGGATGGTTTCCCGGACCCCGGCGGGCAAACGCGCGCGCCGGAACGCGTATCCGCGCCGCGGGCCGCAAGGAAAACCCGAGATCACTCCCGAGATGCGGGCCAACGCGCGGACGAATCCGAACAGCTGGCTGTATGTCATCGACGAGGCCTTCGACGCTCGCGGTCCGGTGCCGTCGTGGGCGGTCGTCGGCGCGTACCCGGTGAACGGAACCGGAGAGGTCGTCGAGGACTTCCACCCCAACGACCGGTACCGGCCCTCGCCGAAGGCGCTCGGTTTTCCCGAGCCGCGCAACGACCTCGAGCGGCTGCTGCAGATGGTCCGCACCGAGCACCGGCCCGCCGAAGACCTGCCGCGCGTCATCCTCGATTCGACGCTGCTCGTCTACGCCCTGTCCCCGGTGCAGCGCACGGTGATCGGCTTCCACAACGCCGACGGCCGGGTCATGGTCCCGGCGTACACGGCGAAGTCGCTGGTGCCGCGCGAATGGCCGCACGCCCGCGCGGTGCTCGGCCGCGACATCGTCGGGCTGCTCGCCGGACATCCGCTCGCGGTCAACCCGCACGACCTGATCACCGCGGTCGTGCCGGCCGAGCACCTGATGAAGGCGCTGGCCGAAGAACGGCGCTGACCTGGGCGGACCACTCTGCCGAGTGATCATGATTCGCCGAAATCCGCGCACCCGGGCATCGTGACGCAGTAGGAGTACACGCGTCCGGTGAGGAGTCCTGGGTGAAGCGTCATCTGCTGCTGCGCTGGAGCGCGGTTCTCTTCGCCGGGATCACCGGCACGTCCCTGTGCGAAACGGCGGAGGCCGCGCCGAGCTACGCCGGGGCCGCGGACAACTACGCCGGTTCGCAAATCGCGAAGCACGAAGGCGTGCTGGGAGCGCCGAACATCTCCTACACGACGGCGGATCAGTACCTCGGGCACGACGTCAGCGGACACCAGGGTCCGGTCGACTGGCCCGCCGCGGCCGGAGCGGGCGCGAAGTTCGTGTACGTGAAAGCGACCGAGGGCACCGGGTTCGTGAGCGGGCAGTTTGCCCAGCAGTACAACGGTTCCTACCAAGTCGGGATCGTGCGCGGCGCCTACCACTTCGCGCGGCCGGACGTGTCCGACGGCGCGGCGCAGGCCAACTACTTCCTCGCGCACGGCGGCGGATGGTCGGCCGACGGCAAGACGCTTCCCGGCGCACTCGACATGGAATACAACCCCTACGGCGAAACGTGTTACGGCAAGGACGCGAACGGGATGGTCGCGTGGGTTCGCGCGTTCTCCGACACCTATCGCGCCCGCACCGGACGGCTGCCGACGATCTATACCTCGACAAGCTGGTGGAAACGCTGCACCGGAAACAACCCTTCTTTCGGAGGGAATCCACTCTGGATCGCGCGCTACAACTCCTTCATCGGCGAGCTCCCCGCGGGCTGGGGACAGCACGCCATCTGGCAGTTCTCGAACAGCGGGACCCTGCCAGGAGACCAGAACTGGCTCAACGGAACCCAAACAGCGCTGCGCAATCTGGCATTCGGGTGAACATTCGTGACGTTGTCACGAATTAGTCATCACCGCCCGATGAAAATCACCCACTCGACCATTCATCTTCACGGAACTTGATGACAAACGACGATTCGTCCTCAAGAATCTCCCCCGTGGCGGCTACCTGCACATAGCCGCCCTCCGCGAGGGTATCTGTGAAGGGATCGACGATGTCCACTTCCCGAAGAGGGCGGCGCACCGCGCTGCTGTCCGCTCTGACCGTCCCCGTTGTCGCGCTCCTGCTCGGCGCTTCGACGGAGGCGACGGCCGCCCCGGCCGAATCCCCGCTTTCGGCGCGGGAGATCAACGACGTCAACGCCGACATCCAGGCGAACAACCACACCATGGGTTCGCAGATCCGGCGGGTCGAGGGGGATCAGTCCACCCCCGACACGAAAGCCGCCGCGCAGCAGCCGCAACCGGCGGCCGCGCTGCCGAACCAGGTAGCGGCCACAGTCGCGGGCATCGACGTGTCCGGCTACCAGGGCAATGTCAACTGGGGCAACTGGTGGGGCCAGGGCAAGCGGTTCGTGTGGACCAAGGCCACTGAAAGCACGACTTACACGAACCCGTACTTCGCCCAGCAGTACAACGGTTCCTACAACCAGGGATTCATCCGGGGCGCCTACCACTTCGCCACCCCGAACACCTCCAGCGGCGCGACGCAGGCGAACTACTTCGTCTCGCACGGCGGCGGCTGGTCGCGCGACGGCAAGACGCTGCCCGGCGTGCTCGACATCGAGTACAACCCGTACGGCGCGACCTGTTACGGCCTGAGCAAGGCGTCGATGACCGCGTGGATCAAGGACTTCCACGACACCTATCACGCCAGGACGGGCCGCTGGCCGGTGATCTACACGTCGACGAACTGGTGGAACCAGTGTGCCGGCGGCGATTTCTCCAGCACCGCGCCGCTGTGGATCGCGCGGTACGCGTCCTCGGCCGGAACGCTCCCGTACAACTGGGGCTACTACACCGTGTGGCAGTACACCTCGAGCCCGCTGGACCAGGACACGTTCAACGGCGCCTACGACCGGCTGCAGGCACTGTCCAACGGCTGACCGCAGCGGCGCGCACCGACGCGGCTCCCGGTTCTCCCCGCCTCCTGCCGGGCGGGGCGGCCGGGAGCCGCTTTTGTGCGAGCTTTACCCGCCTTGCACAATGCAGACCTGGGGCGGAGACGGAACCGCCTGAGCCGGCGGGGCGTCAGACCGCGGCGCGAGTCGGTGCAGCAGGAAGGCGGAACCGGAGATGACTTACCCACCGCAGCCCGGACAGGGCGGGGATCCTTACGGCCAGGGCTGGCAGCAGCCCGGCTCGGGCGGGGTGCCGCAGCAGCCGGGGTGGGACCCCAACCAGGCCCAGCAGCAGCCGGGCTGGGACCCGAATGCCCAGCACCAGCAGCAGCCCGCCTGGGATCCGAACGCCCAGCAGCAGCCGCAGCAGGGCTGGGACCCGAACGCCCAGCAGCAGTACCCGGGGTACCAGCAGCAGCCGTACCCGGGTACCCAGCAGTTCCCGCAGCAGGGCTGGGACCAGCAGCAATACCCGGGCGGACCGGGCGGCGAGCCGCCGAAGAACAACAAGACCGGGCTGTGGATCGGCATCGCGGTCGCGGTCGTCGTGGTGGTCGCGCTGGGCATCACCGGGTTCGTCGCGCCGGGGTTCTTCCTGAGCAAGGACGACAAGGGCAGCTCGCAGGCGCAGCCGCCGGCCCCGGCTCCGTCCCAGTCCTCGGAGGCCCCGCTGCCGAGCGACTCGTCGTCGCCGTCGACGGATTCGAGCGAGGACCCCGGCTCGAGCGGTGCCTCGGGCGAGGCGAAGCAGGTCATCGACAACTTCCTCGCCAAGCTCAACGCCAAGGACGCCGCCGGTGCGACCGCGCTGGCCTGCCAGGGCACCGAGAGCATGTCGAAGCGCAGCATCGACGAGACCACCAGCGGCGACCCGCAGCTCACGCTGGGCAAGGTCACCGCGGGCAGCGCCACGACGAGCGCCCGGATCACCGGCACGCTGTCGGGCAAGGACGCCAGCGGCACGATGGTGATCATGAACCGCGGCGGCGGCTACTGCGTGGGGCTGTACCTGATCCTGGCGTTCTGACCCGGTGCGCTCGCCGCTGCTGTGGACGTTGATCGCGTCCGTGGCACTGCTGTGCGGGGTCGGTGGCTGGTTGCTCACCGACCCCGCGACGAGCCGCAGTGACGCACTGAAAACGGCCGGTCTCGCCGGTGGCGCGGTCGTGGCGTTGTACGCGTTGTGGCTCAACGATCGCCGTCGCCGGGTCGAGGAGGCGCGGCAGGTGATCGAGCAGCAGCGGCACGACGTCGACCGCGAACGGATCTCCGACGAGCGGTTCGCGAAGTCGGTGGAACTGCTGGGACACGAGGCCGATCAGGTGCGCGTGGGGGCGCTGCACGCGCTGGCCGGGCTGGCGCGGACGCGGCCGGAATATCGGCAGACCGTGCTGGACGTGCTGTGTTCTTATCTGCGGCGGCCGTTCACCCACAGCCGATACGAAAACCCGGAAAAGAGCGGCACGCCGGAAGAGGAACGCGAGCTGCAGGTGCGGCTCACCGCGCAACGGCTGGTCCGCGATCTGCTGCCACCGTCCGATGTGGATGGACCGGGTCCGGACCTCGATCTGACCGGCGCGGTGCTGGAGTATTTCGACATTTCCCGCCGTCGGATCGGCGGCCTGCTGCTGCGGCACGCCTCGCTGTACAGCAGCACGAATCTCAGCAACTCCGTCTTCACCGGGCAGGTCTACTTCACCACCGCAGGCACCGGACGCGGTCGGTTGATCGGGGTTTTCCGTTGCCGCAACGCGACTTTCCTCGATCGGGCTTGGTTCTCCGGCACCGCGTTCTCGGAGCGGACCAATTTCTCCGACACCGCGTTCAGGGGCCCGACCACCTTCAAGGGTGCGACTTTCGCGAAGGAAGTCCTGTTCGACGGGGCGACTTTCGCGGATTCGGCGGAACTCCAGCTGCCGGACGGCTGGAAGCTGGAACCTCGGAATGGCGGATATGTCGCGGTGCCGATCTGAGTAGCATCAAAAAACCGTGGACGTCTACGAAGCGGTGCGCTCCCGGCGGTCGGTCCGCGGCTTTCTCGACAAGCCGGTGCCCGACGAAGTCCTGACCCGAGTCCTCACCACGGCCTTGCGCGCGCCCTCCGGGGGAAACCTGCAGCCGTGGCGGGTGTACGTCCTGTCCGGCGCGAAGCTGGCCGAGCTGAAATACCTGGTCCGAGAGCGCATCACCGACGGCGACACCGGTGATCCGCCGCAGGTGCTGCCCTATCCGGAAACGCTGCCCGAGCAGTACGCACGGCGGATCGAGGAGCTGGGAGCGCTGCGCTACGGCGCGGTCGGCATCGCGCGGGAGGACCGCGCGGGCCGGGAGCGGGTCCGCGTCCGGAATTGGGACTTCTTCGGCGCTCCGGTCGGGCTGTTCTGCTATCTGAGCGAGCAGATGCTTCCCCCGCAATGGCTGGACGCGGGGATGTTTTTGCAGACCGTGATGGTGCTGCTGCGTGCCGAAGGCCTCGACAGCTGCGCGCAAATCGCGTGGGGCCGCTACCACCGGAGCGTCACGGAAATCGCGGAACCGCCCGCCGGTCATGTCCTCGGATGCGGCATGTCGATCGGGTACGCCGATCCGGACGAGCCTCGGCCAGCGATCCCGCGGGCGTCGCTGGCGGAGGTGGTCACCTTCCGGTCGTGAGTGCCGGCGCCGGTCGGCACCGGCACTCACGAGGCCTCAGTCAAACAGCGCCGGAAGCGTCTTCTCCCAGGTCTCGCGCAGCTCTTCGAGGCTGAACTCCGTGATGCCCTGGATCTCCAGCGTGCCGGAATCCGGGTCGACGACACCGGTCTTGCGCCACGGCAGGCCGCGCGCGGTGCACATCTCGGTGAACCGCAGCTCCTCCGTGCGCGGGACCGCCACCAGCACGCGGCCGGACGACTCGGAGAACAGCTGCACGAACGGGTCCTGGTCGCGGTCGAGGAACACCCGGGCCCCGCACTGTCCAATGAGGACGGTTTCGGTGAGGGCCTGGGCGAGACCGCCGTCGGCGAGGTCGTGCGCGGCGGAGATCATGCCGTCGCGCGAACCGGCCACCAAGACGTCGGCCAGCAGCTTCTCGCGGGCCAGGTCGACGCGGGGCGGAACGCCGCCGAGGTGGCCGTGCAGCTCGCGGGCCCAGGCCGAACCGTCCAGCTCGTCGTGGGTGTCGCCGAGCAGCAGCAGCGTCTCGCCCGCTTCCGCGCCGATCCCGGTCGGGATGCGGCGAGTGACGTCGTCGATCACGCCGAGCACCGCGATCACCGGGGTCGGCAGGATCGCCGTGTCGCCGGTCTGGTTGAAGAAGCTGACGTTGCCGCCGGTGACCGGGATGCCCAGCTCGACGCACGCGTCGGCGAGACCGTGCACGGCCTGCTCGAACTGCCACATCACGCCCGGGTCGGTCGGGGCGCCGAAGTTGAGGCAGTCGGACACCGCGACCGGGGTCGCGCCGCCGGTGGCGACGTTCCGGTACGCCTCGGCCAGCGCGAGCTGCGCGCCGCGGTACGGGTCGAGGTAGACGAACTTCGCGTTGCAGTCGGTGGCCACCGAGACGCCGCGGTTGCTGTCCTCGTCGATCCGGATCATGCCCGAGTCGGACGGCTGGGACAGCACCGAGTTGCCGCGCACGTAGCGGTCGTACTGCGCGGTCACCCATTCCTTCGACGCCTGGTTCGGCGACGCGATGAGCTTCAGGAAGTCCGCGCGCAGCTCCTCGGGCGTCGACGGACGCGGCAGCTTCGCGGAGGTGTCGGCGATGAGGCCGTCCTGGAACGCGGGGCGCTCGATCGGGCGGTCGTACACCGGGCCCTGGTGCGCGACGGTGTGCGCGGGCACGTCGACCACGATCTCGTCGTTCCAGGTGATCACGAGGTGCTCGCCGTCGGTGACCTCGCCGATGTCGGTGGCGATGACGTCCCACTTGGCGCAGACCGCCATGAACGCCTCGACGTTCTCCGGCGAGACGACCGCGCACATGCGCTCCTGCGATTCGCTGGAGAGCACCTCGGCGGGCGTCATCCCGGTGGCGCGCAACGGAACCCGGTCGAGGTAGATGTGCATGCCGCCGTCACCGGCCGCGGCCAGCTCGGACGTCGCGCAGGACAGCCCGGCGCCGCCGAGGTCCTGGATGCCGACGACCAGCTTCTCCCGGAACAGGTCGAGACAGCACTCGATGAGCACCTTCTCGGTGAACGGGTCGCCGACCTGCACGCTGGGCAGTTTGCGCCGGCCCGCCGCGGATTCGTCGCCGGAGAAGGTGTCGCTGGCGAGCACGGACACGCCGCCGATGCCGTCGAGGCCGGTGCGCGCGCCGAACAGGATGATCTTGTTGCCGGCGCCGGACGCGAACGCCAGGTGCAGGTCCTCGGCGCGCATCGCGCCGACGCACAGCGCGTTGACCAGCGGGTTGCCCGCGTAGGAGGGGTCGAAGACCAGCTCGCCGCCGATGTTCGGCAGGCCGAGGCAGTTGCCGTAGCCGCCGACGCCCGCGACCACGCCGGGCAGCACGCGCTTGGTGTCCGGCGCGTCGGCCGGGCCGAAGCGCAGCGCGTCCTGCACCGCGAGCGGCCGCGCGCCCATCGCCATGATGTCGCGCACGATGCCGCCGACGCCGGTGGCCGCGCCCTGGTACGGCTCCACATAGGACGGATGGTTGTGGCTTTCCACCTTGAAGGTGACCGCCCAGCCGTCGCCGATGTCGACGACGCCCGCGTTCTCGCCGATGCCGGCCAGCATCTTGGCCTTCATCTCGTCGGTGGCGGTCTCGCCGAAGTAGCCAAGGTGCTTCTTCGAGGACTTGTAGGAGCAGTGCTCGCTCCACATCACCGAGTACATCGCGAGCTCGGCGTCGGTGGGCCGGCGGCCGAGGATTTCCCGGATCCGCGCGTACTCGTCTTCGGCGAGGCCGAGTTCGACGTACGGCTGGCTCGTTTCCGGGGTCGCCGCGGCCACTGCGGTGGTGTCAACTGTGCTGGTCACGGTATCCGTGTCAGGGTTCGCCACGGCTTTAAGACTACGTGTCGGCCGGGTCACACCCGCAGCCGCCCAGGCTGGTCCCGGGAAGGTTCGCGCGGGGATAAATCAGTCGCGCTGGACACTCCCGGCGGCTTAGCGTCAGTGATCGTGCTTTCCGCCACGTACCGCTTTCCCGACATCCGACTCCCACAACGTCCGACGCCGGTCCGGTACCTGCTGGCGGTCCTTCGCGCGCGGCCGTGGCTCGTCCTCGGCGCGGCGGTGACCGGGGCGGGCTGGTCGCTGCCGAGCGCCTTGCTGCCGCTGGTGATCGGCCGCGGCGTCGGCGCGATCGCGGACGGCGACACCTCCGCGCTCTGGCGCTGGGCGCTGGTCGCGGGCGTGCTCGGCGTGGTGCAGGCGCTGCTCGGCACCGGGCTGCACTTCGCGGCGTACGGCATGTGGATCCACGGCGCGGGCACCACGCAACGCCTGGTCACCGACCACACCACCCGGCTCGGCGCGACCCTGCGCGAGGCGGCCAGCACCGGCAACGTCGTCGCGGTCACCTCGTCGGACATGAACTGGATCGGCAACGCGTTCGAGGTCATCGGCCGCACGATCGGGTCGATCGTGGCCTTCGTGGTCATCGGGATCGCGATGCTCAGCACGTCGCCGTTGCTGGGCACGGTCGCGCTCGTCGGCGTCCCGCTCGCGGTGCTCGGCATCGGGCCGCTGCTCGCGCCGCTGCAGAAGCGCAAGACCACGCAGCGGGAGAATCTGAGCGACGTGAACGCGCTCGGCGCGGACATCGTGTCCGGGCTGCGGATCCTGCGCGGCGTCGGCGGCGAACGGCGGTTCCTGCGCCGGTTCCACGACGCCAGCCAGCTGGTGCGCCGCTCCGGCGTCGAGGTCGGGCGCAGCGAATCGTGGCTCGCCGCGGCGGAAGTGCTGCTGCCCGGACTGGTCACGGTGACGATCACCTGGCTGGGCGCCCGGCTCGCGCTCGACGGCACGATCGGCGTCGGCGAGCTCGTCGCGTTCTACGGGGTTTCGGCGTTCCTGGTGGTGCCGGTGAGCACGGCGACCGAGCAGGTCAGCGCGCTCACCTCGGGCCTGGTCGCGGCGCGCAAGGTGTGCGGACTGCTCGCCCTGCGGCCGAAGCTGGCCGACCCGGCGTCGCCGCAGCCGCTGCCGGACGGGCCGCTGGAGCTGGTGGACACCACCAGCGGCATCCGCGTCGCGCCGGGCAAGCTGACGGTGGTCGACCTCGGCGCCGAAGCGGAGGCGATCGCCGAGCGGATGGCCCGGTTCGCGGATCCGGGCGAGGACGAAAAGGTGCTGGTAGGCGGGGTCCCCGCGGATCGCGTCGCGCTCGCCGAGCTGCGGACCCGCGTGGTGTACGCGCACAACCAGGACATCTGGTTCTCCGGGGTGCTGCGCGAACAGCTGGAGCCCGCGCGTCCGGGCAACGTCGACATCTTCGCGGCGCTGCACGCGGCGGACGCCGACGACATCGTCGAGGCGCTGCCGCGCGGGGTCGACGAGCTGATCGGCGAACGCGGTCGTGAGGTGTCCGGCGGCCAGCGGCAGCGGCTGAGCCTGGCCCGCGCGCTGGCGACCGACGCCGACGTGCTGCTGCTGGACGAGCCGACCTCGGCCGTCGACGCGCACACCGAGGCCCGGATCACCCAGCGCGCCAAGGAATTGCGGAACGGAAGGACCACGGTGGTGTTCAGCCAGAGTCCATTGTGGAGGAACGTGGCCGACGAGGTCGTGCACGGAAAGGCAGTGACGGTATGACGACGCGGCTCCCCCTCGCGTCGAGGCGCGAGGTCCGGCAATGGGTGCGGCGCACGGCTGCCGAGCACCGGCGCGAGTTCTCCCTGATGCTCGGCCTGTTCTTCCTCGCCACGCTGATCGGGCTGGCCGGGCCGCAGTTGCTCGGCCTGCTGGTGGACGGCGTGGTCAGCCACGGCGCGACGCTGCGGGTCGACCTGCTGGCGGCGGCGTTCGTGGTGGTGCTCGTGCTGCAGGCGTGGGCGAAGAAGGCGGCCCGGCTGCGCGGGCGGGTCTTCGGCGAACGCGTGCTGGCGGAGAACCGCGAACGGTTCGTCAAGAACGCGCTCGACCTGCCGCTGGGCACCGTCGAGGCGGCCGGGACCGGCGATCTGCTCAGCCGCGCGACCAGCGACATCAGCAGGCTGGACCACGCGGTGCGCTTCGCCGCGCCGGAAATCCTGATCGCCACCGCCACCGTGCTGCTGACGACCGTCGCGATGATCGTGACGTCGCCGCTGCTCGCGCTCACCCTGCTCGTGGCGCTGCCGCTGCTGGTCCCGGTCAACATCTGGTACCAGCGGGTGATTCCGAAGGCGTTCGCGTGGATGCTCGACCGGTGGGGCGACCTGCAGTCGGTCACCCACGAGACGGTGGAGGGCGCGCGGACCGCGGAGGCGCTGAGCCTCACCGAGCGGCGGCTGAGCACCGGACATCGCGCGCTCGACCAGGCCGTGCTCGGCGAGCGGCGGATGCGGGCGTATCAGCTGCGCTGGCTGCCGTCGCTGGAGTTCAGCTACGTACTGCCGATCGCGGCGCTGCTGCTGCTCGGGCTGTTCGCCTACCAGCAGGGCTGGGCCGGGCTCGGCACGATCACCACGATGCTGGCGTACGCGCAGGCGATGACCACGCCGCTCAACGAGGCGCTGTTCTGGCTGGAAGACCTGCAGGTCGCGATGGCCGCCGCACGCCGGATCCTCGGCGTGCACCCGACCGAAACGGCCGCGAAGGTCACCGACGTGCCGCGCGGGCGCGACATCGAGGTGCGCGACGTCCGGTTCGGCTACACCGCGGATCGCGAGGTGCTGCACGGCATCAGCCTGAGCGTGCCGCGAGGCGAACGGCTGGCGATCGTCGGACCGTCGGGTGCGGGCAAGTCGACGCTGGGCAGGCTGCTGGCCGGGATTTCGGCGCCGACGGCGGGGTCGATCCAGGTCGGCGGCACCGAGGTGTCGACGCTCGCGGACGACGTGCTGCGCGGCGAGGTTCTGCTGCTGACGCAGGAGCACCACACGTTTTCCGGGACACTGCGGGAAAACCTGGCGCTGCCCGCCCGGCGCGACGGCGGGGACTGGACCGACGAGGAACTGCTGGCCTCGCTCGCGTCCGCTGGTGCGGCGGAGTGGGCGGCCGGGCTGCCGGACGGTCTGGACACCAAACTCGGCTCCGGCGCGTACTCGGTCCCGGCCGGTCTCGCGCAGCAGCTGGCGTTGGCCCGGGTCGTCCTGGCCGACCCGCACACGCTCGTGCTGGACGAGGCGACGTCACTGCTGGACACCGGTTCGGCGCGGGAGCTGGAACGGTCGCTGAACGCGGTACTCGAAGGCCGCACGGTGATCGCGATCGCGCACCGCCTGCACACGGCCGCGGCGGCCGACCGGGTCGCGGTGGTCGAGGGCGGGCAGATCACCGAGCTTGGGCCGCACCAGGAGCTGATCGCGGCAGGCGGTCCGTACTCGCGGTTGGTTGAAGCAGCGAGCTGAAGCGCGATTCCCGGACGACAAATCCGGCGCGGTGAAAGCCGCGGCGGAACTTTGGAAGAATCAGATTTCCCCAAATACACTGCCCGCATCGAAAGGGGGAGCGGGTAGCGACTGACAAATTGGGTGGCCGGCGGGCCCTCCTCGTAAGCTCGGCATTTCTGGCAGCCGTGGTGATCGCGGCGATCGTGGTACCGCTTGCGTTCAACAGCGGCACGGTGCCCGGCCACGCGATCGCGGTGTCCCAGTCAGGTCCGTGACAGCTGGGATCGGACCGGATCCCGCCGTACGACAAGGGCATCGATTCCTGGGTCGTGGGCGACGATCTGGTGCTGGTGAACGACACCTATGCGGTCGCGTACGCACGGAGCGACGGCAAGGAACGCTGGAGGATCCCCTCCCCCTCCGGCCATTTCTGCGGGGCGAGCACCTCTGTCGTCGATAACCGCGTCGCCGTCGGCTATGGGGATCTCTGCTCGAGCGCGGCCGTGCTGGATGTCAACGCGGGAAAGCTGCTGTGGCAGCGGGCGATGCCCATCACCTCGTCGGGAAGCCCGTCCGAGGCGAAACTCGACGAGCACGCAGTGCTGGAGATCGTCGGCGGTTCGGTCGTGGTCGTGCACTACCAGCAACTGCTCGGGCTGGACGCGGCCACCGGCGCCGTCCGCTGGTCCGAGGTCACGCCACCGACCGACGAGAAGGTGTACTCGAACTGCATCCCGTCGGACGGGATGCCGCGGAGCGCGGACTTCGTACTGCTGTCCCACTGCAGCGCCAAGGACTCCGGCGACGACTTGTACGTCGCCGTTGTCGTCGATCCCGCGACCGGAAAAACCAAGCAGCACAACGAGTTCGTGAAGAGCAAGTCCTACCTCACGATGGCGTGGGTGAGCGCGTCGCCACTGGTCGCCTACCTCAGCGATGCGTCGAAAGGGTTGTACGAAACTCTCGACGACTCGCTCGAACCGGTTTCCACCATCGAGGCCGGAGACGCGGTGAACGGCTTCATGGGGGACGACGGATTCGGCTACAGCCTGAGCGGGATCTCCAACGGCATCTCACATCGACGTTCGCGAGCACTCGTCACGAGCACCACGATGATCGCGCTGACAAGCCCGCAGAAGCCCAACCGCCTCGCCGCGTTCGACCTTCGCACCGGTGCCAAGCGCCGGGAAGCCCCGGCACCCGGCGGCGGCATTGTCGCGGCACCGCTCGCGGTGGACAACGGGCAGGTGATCGCCGTGGTCTCCGCTGGCCAGGACAGCCCCGATCAGCACATCGTCAAGTTCGCACTGGACACTGTTTCTTCTGCCTCGGCTCCGCCGAGGCGGCGGGATCGCCTTTAAGCCGGCGCGATCCCGCGCCATGGTTCCGTTTAGTCGGCGAGCCGAGCGGAATGTCCGACGGGGATTCGGCGTTGGGCTCAAGCGGATCCTGATCTTTCTAGCCTGGGGAGTGACGCCGGATGGCGGTCATGACGGTGGACGAACGAGAGAAATTCCTCGCGGAGAAGCGGGTGGGCGTGCTGTCGATCGGCCGGGAAGGCGCGGCTCCGCTCGCCGTGCCGGTTTGGTACGACTACGAGCCCGGCGGCGAATTGCTGATCTGGATGGACCGCGGGTCGGCGAAGGACCGGGCGATCGAGGCCTCGGGCAAGCTGAGCCTCACGGTGCAGCAGGAAACCCAGCCGTACAAGTACGTCACGGTGTCCGGTCCGGTCGTGGACCGGTCCTCGGCGCCGACCGAGGAGCAGGCGCTCGCGATCGCCTCGCGGTACGCGCCCGAGGCTGAGGCGCGGCGGTTCGTCGAGGGCTCGCTCAAGGAGACCTCGGTGCTGGTGCGGGTGCGCACCGAACGCTGGCTCTCCAGCGACCACAGCAAGTAAAAGCCGTGAAGGACTCCTTGAGGGAATCAGATTCCCTCAAGGAGTCCTTCACGGACCTTTGCCTTAGGCCTTCACGAGCGCGTCGACCGCGCTGTAGAACATGCCGAGACCGTCGTCGGACGGGCCGGTGAGCGCGTCGATCGCGTGCTCCGGGTGCGGCATGAGACCGACCACGCGGCCGTTCTCGCTGGTGACGCCCGCGATGTCGTTGCGGGAGCCGTTCGGGTTGCCGCCGACGTAGCGGAACGCCACCCGGCCCTCCGCCTCCAGCATGTCCACAGTGGACTGGTCGGCGACGTAGCAGCCGTCGTTGTTCTTGAGCGGAATCAGGATTTCCGCGCCCGCCTCGTAGCGCGAGGTCCACGCGGTGGCGTTGTTGTCCACGCGCAGCCACTGGTCGCGGCACACGAAGTGCAGGCCGACGTTGCGGATCATCGCGCCGGGCAGCAGTCCGGCCTCGCACAGGATCTGGAAGCCGTTGCAGATGCCGAGCACCGGCATGCCCTTGTGCGCGGCGTCGATGACCGAGGTCATCACCGGCGCGTAGCGGGCGATCACGCCGGCACGCAGGTAGTCGCCGTAGGAGAAGCCGCCAGGCACGACAACCGCGTCGACGCCCTTCAGGTCGTCGTCGGCGTGCCAGAGCGAAACGGCTTCGGCGTCGGCGTAGCGGACCGCGCGGGCGGCGTCGCCGTCGTCGAGCGTGCCGGGGAAGGTGATGACGCCGATGCGGGCGCTCACGCCTCGACCCGCCGGATCGTCCACTGCTCGATCACCGGGTTGGCGAGGAAGCCCTCGGCCATCTTGGCCAGCGTCTCGTCATCGACGTCGTCGTCGACCTCGAGTTCGAAGTGCCGCCCCTGGCGCACGTCGGCGACCCCGGAGAAGCCCAGCCGCGGCAGCGCGCGCGCCACCGCCTGGCCCTGCGGGTCGAGGATCTCGGGTTTGGGCATGACGTCGACAACGACTCGAGCCACGGCTGGCTGCTCCTTATTTCTGCAGGTCGTGGGTGCGGTTGAAGCGTACTTCACTAGCCTGACCGGCAGACAGACCGGTATCGAGGGGGAGACATGAACCACCCGCCGCAAGGCCCGTACCCGCAGCAGGGTCCTTATCCGCCGCACGGGCCGCAGCAAGGGCAGTTCCAGCAGCCGTATCCGCCGCCGGGCCAGGCGCAGTTCGGCCAGGTCCCGCCGCCGAAGAAGAAGTCGAAGGCCGGGCTGTGGATCTCGCTCGGCGCGGCGGTCGTGGTGCTCGGCGGCGCGGTCGCGTTCACCGGCTGGGTGACGCCGGGCTTCTTCAAGGAAAAGCTGGACACGACGTCGCGCGGGACGCCGGAGCAACTGGCCCAGTCGGTCGCGAACTCGATCACCGAGCAGACCGGGCTGGACCAGCTGTGGTGCAAGATCAGGTCGAAGCGGTCCTACACCGCCGACGAGTTCTTCCGGAACGCGAAGGGCGACGCGAAGATCAGCAATCCGGTGCATCCGACCGGCCAGCAGGAACGCGCGGCCACGATCACCGCGGGCGACCTCAGCTACGGCATCGCGATCGTCCCGGACGGCAACGGCTGGTGCGTGCGCGACGCCAAGTCCGACGGCGAACCGGCCCCGCTGGCCAGCCTGTCGACCGATCCGAAGCCGCGTCCCCAGGTGAAGGACGGCACGGACGCCGCGATGAAGTTCATCGACGCGGTCAACGCGCGCGACATCCCGGCGGCGCTCTCGGTGATGTGCCGGGACGCGCCGGACACCACCCGTGACGGCACCCAGCAGTGGATCTACGGCGAAACGAAGTTGACCGTGCGCAAAACGGACGTGCTGAAGACCGCGGGCCGGACCATCGTGCACGTCGACGCCAAACTCGACGGCACCGCCAAGGAGGGCCGGGTGGAGACCGACGACCACGCGGTGGACGGCGCGTGCGTCACCTCCTTCGACCCCACTTCCGACTGATCGGTTTTCCGGGGACTTGCGCGTAGCGTGACCTGCGCCATGATGTGTCGTTGACAGTGTGTCAACACCACCGGGAGGCAGCGTGCCAGAGCAGGACTCCTTCGACTACGTGATCGTCGGCGCGGGCAGCGCGGGCTGTGTGCTGGCGAACCGGCTGAGCGAGGACCCGTCCGCGCGGGTGCTCCTGCTGGAGGCGGGCGGCGAGGACACCGCGGACGAGGTCCGGATCCCGGCGGCGTTCGCGTCGCTGTTCAAGACGAAGTGGGACTGGAACTACGAGACCGTCGAGCAGAAGCACACCGGCAAGACGGCGTACTGGCCGCGCGGCCGGCTGCTCGGCGGCTGCTCCTCGATCAACGCGATGATCTACATCCGCGGCAACCGCGCCGACTACGACGGCTGGCGCGATGCGCACGGAGCCACCGGCTGGGGCTGGGACGACGTGCTGCCCTACTTCAAGCGCGCCGAGGGCAACCAGCGCCTCGGCGGCCCGCTGCACGGCACGGACGGCCCGCTGAACGTCGAGGACCGGCGGTTCACGCACGAACTGTCGCACGCGTGGGTGGACAGCGCCGTTTCGTGGGGGCTCAAGCACACCGACGACTTCAACGGCGAATCGCAGGAGGGGGCCGGGCTCTACCAGGTCACCTGCAAACGCGGCCGCCGCTGGTCCACGGCGGACGCTTACCTGCGGCCCGCCCTGGAGCGGCCGAATCTCACGGTCCGGACGAACGCGCAGGTCACCAACGTGGTCTTCGAGGGCACTCGCGCCGTTGGCGTGTCCTATTTGGACAAAGGCGTCCCGACGACCGTCCGCGCGGACGCCGAGGTGCTGCTGTCGGGCGGCGCGATCAACTCGCCGCAACTGCTGATGCTGTCCGGGGTCGGACCTGCTGAGCATCTGCGCGAACTAGGCATCGACGTGGTCGCCGCGCTGCCCGGCGTCGGCGACAACCTGCACGACCACCCGGCCGTCGGCGTGATCTGGTCGACGAAGGGCACCACCGACATCGCGGACTCCGCGACGCCTGCCGGGCTGGTGCGCTACCAGCTGACCAAACGCGGTCCGCTGGCCTCGAACATCGGCGAGGCAGGCGCGTTCTACTCGACTCGCGACGGGCTTGACGCGCCGGACATGCAGATCCACGTGGCCCCGACGTTGTTCTACGACAACGGAATGCGCGAACCGACCTGCCCTGGCTTCACGTCCGCGGCGACGCTGGTCGACGTCGCGAGCCGCGGCCGGCTCCGGTTGAAGTCGGCGAACCCGTTGTGGAAGCCGGAAATCGACCCGGCTTACTACGCGGAGTCGATCGACCTGGAGTCGATCAAGTCGGCCCTGCGGTCGCTGATCGAGATCGGCCGGTCGGGCCCGTTGGCGAAATTCCTGGACCGGCCGTTCCTGCCGGCGACGCACGAGCTGTCGGATGAGGCGCTGACCGAGCATGTCCGGGAGAACACGCAGACGCTGTACCACCCGGTCGGCACGTGCGCGATGGGCAGCGGCGAGCACGCGGTGGTGGATCCGGACCTGAAGGTGCGCGGGGTTTCGGGGCTGCGGGTGGTGGACGCTTCGGTGATGCCGGTGGTGCCGCGCGGGAACACCAACGCGCCGACGATCATGGTGGCGGAGAAGGCGGCGGACCTGATCCGGGCTCGATGACCGCTCTGTCGAACTGGCGGGATCTCCTTGCCGCCTGGGCGATTCCGGACACCGTGCACCCTCCGGAATCGCCGTGGGTCCTTCCGCGGGAGGTGTTTCTCCGGCGGGCCGACCGGCAGATCGCCGAGCCGATCGGGGCGACGCACCGGTTGGCCGCCGAGGCATTGCGGGAGCCGGGCACGGTGCTCGACATCGGCGCGGCGGCCGGGGCGGCGAGCCTGCCCCTGGTCGGCCGGTCGAACGTCACCGCGGTGACTGCCTTGGACACCGACGACGAGTTGCTCGCCGCGTTCGCCGAGCGGGCTGCGGGCGTCGAGCATCGGCTGTTATCCGGCAGATGGCCTGAGCTTGCCGCGGACGCTGGGGTGGCGGATGTCGTCGTGTGCGGGAACGTGGTTTACAACGTCCCCGACCTGGCTCAGTTCGCCGCGGCGCTCACTGCGGCGGCGCGGCGGCGAGTGGTGGTTGAGACAGCGGCGCGGCATCCGTTGACCGAGCTTAACCCGTTGTGGCAACGGTTTCACGGCATCGAGCGACCAACCGGACCGACTGCCGAGGACTGTGTCGCGGCGCTCGCGGAAGTGGGGATCGAGCCGGAAGTCGTGGCGTGGCAACGGCCGCCGGAGCCGGAGTACGCGGAGTTCTCGACGACGGTGGACGTCGTCCGGCGGCGGTTGTGCTTGCCCGCGGACGCGGCCGGAGAGGTCGAGCGAGCCTTGCTGGACCTGGGCGTGAACCCGGAAATGCCGCCAGATCTCGGGTCTTCCGGCCGGGATCTGGTGACGCTGGCGTGGCCCGGGTCCGCTTAACGGACGCTTTCGAGGGCCGGAGCGCGGGCAGGCTGCAGCGCGAATAGCTGTCCGGCAAGGAAAACCAAGGCGAGAATGAGGTAGGAGTCGCCGACGAGGTGCTGCCACGGGGTCCACGCGAGTTCTTTCATTCCGCTGGACGGCACGAGAGTGTGCGGCGCGGCGATGAACACCGCGACTCCCGCGCTCAACGCGACGACGGCTTGGGGCGTGCGAACCCGGGCGGCGAGGATGAGCACCGCGGGCACGATCCAAACCCAGTGGTGCGACCAGGAAATCGGCGACAGGACGAGCACGGCCGCCGCGTTGACGACGAAGGCGAGCGGTCCGTCGACGCGCCGCATGATGAGCACGGCGGCGACCAGGACGAACGCGGACAACGTCAGCCACAGCAGGTCGTGAGCGTGCGGCAGCAGGGCGAGCCGGTTGAGGGCGCCTTCGATGGTCTGGTTGGTCGCGTAGGGAGAACCGCTGAAGCCGTCGGCGTTGGTGAGGCCGCCGCCGAAGAAGTACTCGGCGGACGCGCGCGGGGCGACCAAAAAACCGAGGAGGGTGGCCGCGGCACCGGCGAAAAGGGCGTTTCGGGCGGCACGGAAGTCCTTGGTGAGCAAGAAGAACAGGAGGAAACCGGCGGGCGTGACCTTGATCGCGGCGGCCAGGCCGACCAGCACGCCGCGTGGCCAGCGAGAGTTGGGTGCGAGGCAGTCGACCGCGACCAGCGCCATCAGGACGAGGTTGATCTGTCCAAAAGAGAGCGTTGAGCGCACCGGTTCGAAGGCGAGCGCCGCTACGGCCAGCGCGGACGCGGTCGCTGCCGAGGTGCGGCGGCTCCAGCCCTGCCGCAGACGGCGGACCACGGCGTACAGGACGGCCCAGAGCGACGCGGCGGAGACGACGTCGAGCAGAACGGACGCGACGGACAACGGCGGAAACGCCAAGGCAGAGAAGAGAATCGCGGCGAACGGCGGGTAAATGAAGGGCAGCATGGACCCCGCCGTGGTGGTGGGGAGAGCACCGTACAGGTCGCCGCCGCGAAGGACGGCGTCCGCGCCGAAACGGTAAACCTGCAGATCAACCGGGCTGACGCTGCTGATGACGGCCGCTACACCGGCGACGAGCGCGATCGCGCCGAGAGCGAGCAGCAAGGCGGAGATCCGCCCAGCTTTTCCGTGCCACCACATACGGCCGCCATTGTAACCACGCGGTCCGACGATCTTGACCCGGAATCGAACCTGGCGGCTATCGCGAGCGTTCTTCCCGGTAGGCGTGCAGGATGTCGCGCGCCTCGTCCGCGGAACGGCGGATGCTGTCCGCGACGACGTCGACGAACCGTGCGATGCCCTCCAACCGGACGGCCGCCTGCGTGTCGGGACCCAGCACCTCGACGCCGCGCCGTGCGGTTTCGGCGAGGCGGAGGTTGGCGCTGACGGTGGCCATCATCGATGCGTAGAAGACGTCGTCGTCGACCAGGTAACGCTCGCGACGGCCCTCGTCGCGTTGCCTGCGGACCAGGCCCTGGTGTTCGAGAAAGGCGATCGCTTTCGACACCGACGCGGGGCTGACCCGCAGCCGCCGGACGAGTTCGGCGGCGGTGAGGCCGCCGGAGTCGGTGGTGTAGAGCGCGACCAACAGCCGCGCGGTCATCTTCGGCAGCCCGGCGTCGGTGAAGACGGCGGCGAACGACTCCTCGTACTCGCGCACCGCATCGGCGTCGCGTCCGTTCTCGGACGGGACTGGGCGAGCGCGACGGGCGGTCGACTGCCTGCTCCGGTGGGCGCGGTGTTCGGTGGCGTGCTGGGCGAGGTCGGCGTGGTAGCCGGCGGGACCGCCGTTGCGCAGCACCTCGCGCGTGACCGTCGAGGTGGGCCGGTCGAGCCCGCGCGCGATCTCCGCGTACGCGAGACCGTCGGCCAGCCCGAGCGCGATCTGGTGCCGTTCCTGCTGAGTGAGCCTGCCGCCGGGCATCGCGATCTCCTTCGTTCCCGGCGAGGATAGCCTTGACGTTCCTCTCATTGCAACACGTTCGTTGCGTTGAACTTAGTGCTCGTTGCAACGATCTACCGTCTTTTACCTGCAAATATCCTCCGTGAACGCAACAAGCATGTTGGCAAAATTTGGAAACGCAACGTAGCGTTTCGCAGGTCAGAAACAACTGGGGGAAGGAACCCGAGCGTGACCACCACCGAGAACTACCAAACCGCCGAGCTGCTCCTGCGCCGTCTCGCCCGCCCCGGCGAGCTGATCGTCGGCGACCGCGTCCGTCCACAGTGGATCGATGGCGGCGCGCGGTTCTGGTACGCCGTGAACCACGGCGACAGCAAGCAGTTCTTCCTCGTCGACCCGGCCGCAGGCACCCGCACGCCGGACTTCGACCCGACGCGACTGCCCGCCGTGACGCCCCCGGGCGGCCCGCTGGACGTGGCCTCGCCGGACGGCAAGGTCGCGGTGTCCCAGCGCGGCGCGGACCTCTTGGCGGTGTCCGGCGCCCGCGAATGGCCGCTGACCAGCGACGGCGCGCCCGGCTACCAGTACGGCACCAGCCCCGAAAGCCTCGGCAACGGCACTCTCCTGCGGAAGTTCGGGCTGCCGCATCTGCCGCCCGCGGTGGCGTGGTCACCGGATTCGACGAAGGTGCTGACCCACCGGACGGACGAGCGCGAGGTCCGCGAGACGCATCTGCTCGAAGCCCGGCCCGCGGACGGCAGCGCACCGACCCTGCACACCCAGCGCTACCCGTACACCGGCGACGAGCACATGGCACTGGCCGAACTGGTGGTGCTGGACGTCGCCACCGGCACGATGGTCCGCGCGCAGACCGAACCGCTGCTCGCGCCGATGATGTCGCCGGTGACGGCCAAGTGGGCGTGGTGGGCGGCGGACGGTTCGGCGGTCTATTTCCTCAGCCAGCCGCGCGATCGGCACACCCTCGCCCTGCACCGGATGGACCCGTCGACCGGCGAGGTCACCACAGTGCTCAGCGAAACCGGGCCGACTCGCGTCGAGCCCAACCAGTGGCTGTACGAGCCGCCGATCGTGCGCGTGCTGGAGAACGAGGTGCTGTGGTATTCGCAGCGCGACGGCTGGGGGCACCTGTATCGCTACGACCTGCGCACCGGCGAGCTGCTGAACCAGGTCACGTCCGGGGATTGGGCGGTGCGGCAGATCCTGCACGTCGACGGGGAGACGGTGTACTTCGTCGCCTCCGGGCTGGTCGCGGAGGATCCGTACCGGCGCACGGTGTGCCGGATCGGCTTGGACGGCACCGGATTCGCCAAGGTGACCGACGATTCGCTGGACCACGTCGTCACGATGCCGGACAGCAGGGCGTACTTCGTCGATTCGGCGTCTACTGTGGACACTCCGCCGGTGGCGACGGTCCGCGACTGGTCCGGCCGCGTGCTGGTGGAGCTGGAGCGGGCAGACATCACGAAGCTCGCCGCGACCGGCTGGACGCCGCCGGAACCGTTCCGCGTCAAGGCGGCGGACGGGATCACTGACATCTACGGCGTACTGTACCGGCCGCACGGCTTCGACCCGGCGAAGAAGTACCCGGTCGTGGACAACATCTATCCCGGCCCGCAGGTCACCCGGACCTCGCCGTCCTTCGACCCGGGCGGCATGGGCATGGACGCGGAACCCCTTGCCGCGCTTGGCTTTGTGGTGCTCGCCGTGGACGGACGCGGTACGCCGGGCCGGAACAAGGCCTTCCACGACGCGTCTTACGGCAAGCTCGCCGACGCGGGCAGCCTCGACGACCACCTCGCGGCCATGCGGCAGCTCGCCGAGACGCGGCCGTGGATGGATCTGGACCGGGTCGGCGCGTTCGGGCATTCCGGCGGCGGATTCGCGACTGTGCGGGCGATGTTGGACTACCCCGAAGTCTACCGGGCCGGCGTCGCGTTGTCCGGTTCGCACGACCCGCAGCATTTCAGTCTGGACTTCGTGGAGGCCTACGACGGTGCGGACAACCCCCGCGCGTGGGCGGCATCGTCCAATGTGGAGATCGCGGATCGGTTGGCGGGCAAGCTGTTGCTCGTGCACGGCGAGATGGACGACCGGGTGCATCCGGACAACACGCTGCGGCTCGCGGATCGGCTGATCGCGGCGAACAAGGACTTCGAGATGCTCATCGTTCCCGGCGCCGAGCACGTGTTCATCGACTGCCTGTCCTATGTTCGCGCCCGTGGCTGGGATTTCCTGGTGCGCGAGCTGATGGGCGAGCAGCCTCCCGCGTACCGGCCCGCCCCGATCGTCCTCGACCCGGAGCTGCTCAGCGAGCTGTTCGCCTGACGGTTTGTCGACATTGCCCGTTTTTGTCGGACCCTGTCGCTACGGTTCCAGCCATGAGCACTTCCCTCTACTACGACGCGAGCCGGGCGACCGCGCTCACCCCGACCGAGACAGCGGCAATCGAGCGCATCGTCACCGCCCGCCAGTCGTCTGTCCCTTACCCGGACGAGGAATCCCTCTACCTGTACGAGGAAGGCGGCAGCGAGCCGGACGAGATCGTGGCCGGGTCAACCAAAATCCCGTTCGATCCCGACCGGATGATGGCGGTGCTCGAACACGTGCTGGGCTCGGTGACCGAGTTGCGCCGCGCTCTTCCCGACGCGGAATGGCGCGTGCACCTCGACGATTTCGATCTGCCGTGGGACGAGAGCGAGGGCTACTTCCTGCCCTCGTGACGCGGGCGGCCAGGCGCTGTCTCAGGCCTGGCCGACCCGCCGCAGCGCCTCGCGAGTGAGGTCCTTAAGCGTCGGATAACCGTCGACAGCCATGATCAAGTCAGCTTCAGCGAGCAAGGTACGCAGAACATGGACAACGCCGTCCTCACCGGCCAACGACAAGCCCCACGCGTACGGGCGGCCGACGCCTACCGCGGTCGCGCCCAAGGCCAGCGCCTTCACCACGTCGGCTCCGGAGCGCACGCCGGAGTCGAACAGGACCGGCGTGCCGCCGGAAGCATCGACCACCTCGGCCAGGCAGTCCAGCGCGGGGAGACCGCCGTTGGCCTGCCGTCCGCCGTGGTTCGAGCAGTAGATCCCGTCGACGCCGCCGTCAATGGCGCGGCGGGCGTCGTCGGGATGCTGAATGCCTTTGACCAGCAGGGGAAGCTTCGTCAGCGACCGCAGCCAGGGCAGGTCTTCCCAGGTGAGCGGGTTGCCGAAAAGCTGCGCCCAGAGCCCGACGGCGGCCGCCGGGTCGTCCTCCGGGGCCTTGCCGAGCCGCTTCCGGAAGACCGGGTCGGTGACGTAGTTGGCCAGGCAATGCCCGCGCAGCTGCGGGAAGTTCGCCGTCGACAGGTCACGCGGACGCCATCCGGTGACCCAGGTGTCGAGCGTGACGACGATGCCGCGGAAACCCGCCGCCTCGGCGCGTTGCACGAGCGAGGCGGCGAGGTCGCGGTCGGTCGGCGTGTAGAGCTGGAAGAAGCCCGGGGTGTCGCCCAGTTCCGGGACGAGCGTTTCCATCGGGTCGACGCTCAGCGTCGAAGCGACCATCGGCACGCCCGTTCGCGCGCTGGCTCGCGCGGTCGCGAGATCGCCGTGGCCGTCCTGCGCGCACAGGCCGATCACCCCGACCGGCGCCATGAACAGCGGCGACGGCAGCTTCAGCCCGAACAGGTCCACCGACAGGTCGCGTTCGTTCGCGCCGACGAACATCCGCGGGACGAGGCCCCAGCGCTCGAATGCCTCGACATTCCCGCGCTGGGTCCGCTCGTCGCCCGCCCCGCCGGCCACATAGGACAGTACGGACGGCGGAAGCGCTTGTGCCGCACGCGCTTCCAGTTCCGCGTACGCCATCGGCAGGTCCGGGACGCGGCCGGACAGCCCGGCGAAGTAGATCTCGTGCTGGAAATCGCCGAAGCCGGGCAACAGTTCTCCTCAGCGCTTGCCGTGCAGGACGGTGACCAGCTTGGCGACCAGTGCGTCCGTGGATTCCTTGCGGGAGAAGGAAGTGAGCGTGAGCGGCGCGGTGAACCGCTGCCGGGCCACTGCCTTCGGGCGGGCGAACTCGCGCAGCCCCTCCGGGCCGTGGATCCGGCCGAACCCGGAATCGCCGACGCCGCCGAAGGGCAGCGACGCGATGCCGGCGAACGACAGCGGCGCGTTCACCGAAGTCATGCCCGCGCGCAGCCGCGACGCCAGCTCGGCACCGCGCGCCCGCGAGAACACCGTGGAGCCGAGGCCGTACTTGGTCGCGTTGGCCTTCTCGATCGCTTCGTCCATGTCGCGGACCCTGGCGATGGTGACGGTCGGGCCGAACGTCTCCTCGCGCACTGCCTCGGAGTCCTCCGGGACGTCGACCAGCACGGTCGGCTGGACGTAGCGGTCGCCGACGCTCTCCACGCCGCCGACCAGCGCTTTCCCGCCGCGCTTCAGGGCGTCCTCGATGTGGCTGCGGATCACCGAGAGCTGCGAGGGCATGGTGATCGGGCCGTACTGCGCGTCCTCGTCCGAACCCGCGCGCACGTTCTTCGCCTTCTCGACCACCCGCGCCACGAACTCGTCGGCCACGCGTTCGTGCACGTAGACGCGCTCGACGCCGATGCAGGTCTGGCCGGAGTTGGAGAACGCGCCCCACACGGTGGCGTCGGCCGCCGCTTCGAGGTCCGCGTCGGTGTCGACCAGCAGCGCGTCCTTGCCACCTGCCTCGATCACCACCGGGGTGAGCGTGTTCGCGGCGGCGGCCATGATCTTCTTGCCGGTGGCCGCGGAGCCGGTGAACGCGATCTTGTCGACGCCGGAGCCGACCAGCGCGGCGCCGGTCTCGCCGAAACCGGTGATCAGCTGCAGCACCGGCTGCTCGGGCACGATCTCGGCGAACGCGTCGACCAGCCATTTCCCGACGCCGGGCGTGTACTCGCTTGGCTTGAAGACGACGGCGTTGCCCGCGGCCAGCGCGTACGCGATGGAGCCGAGCGGGGTGAACACCGGATAGTTCCAGGGCCCGATCACGCCGACGACGCCGAGCGGGAGGTACTCGACGGTCGCGGCCTGGTTGGCCATCAGGAGGCCGGACGAGCGGCGGTGCTTGCCGAGCACCTTGCGGGCGTTCTTCGCCGCCCACGCGATGTGCTCGATCGCCAGCACGCTCTCGAGCTGGGCGTCCGCGACCGGCTTGCCGGTTTCGTCGCGCACGACCTGGCACAGCTGCGGGAGCCGCCGGGTGAGCACGCCCTTCCAGCGCTGCAGCCGCTCCGCGCGACCGGCGAAGCCGAGGCCGTCCCACCAGCGCGCGGCGGCCCTCGCCCGCTCGACGGCGGCGCTGACCTCGTCGGCCGTGTGCACCGGGTAGGTCCCGACGACCTCGTCGGTGGCCGGGCTGAGCGAATCGAACGTCTCGCCGACGGGCGTCGGCTTCGGCTGGACCGCGGTCATCGGCGTTCTCCCCGTCTCGGTGAACCCCCAGGCTACGAGGTTGCTGACACTCTGCCAACAGTTGCCCGGGCTTCCCGCCAGCATGTCATCCGGGGGCAGGCGCGGAAAGTCCTCCGACCGGGAGTCCTCGCTGGACGCCCTCGTGACCAGGCGCGCGGCGTAGGGTTGAACCGACCGATCTTGATAAGGAGAAAACCTGATGCGGATCGTCCATTTCGGACATTCCTGCGTACTGCTCGAGACCGCCGCGGAGCGGATTCTGCTCGACCCGGGCACGTTCTCCACCGGCTTCGAGGCCGAACGCGAACTGTCCGCGGTGCTGATCACCCACCAGCACTTCGACCACCTCGACGTCGAACGGCTGCCCGGCCTGCTCAAGGCCAACCCGGACGCGAAGCTGATCGTCGACCCCGGTTCGGCCGAGGCGATCGAGAAGCTGCACCTGGAGTTCGAGGTCGCCCGCCCCGGCGACGCGTTCGAGTTCGGCGGCACCTCGGTGTCGGTCGTCGGCGGCGAGCACGCGGTGATCCACACCGACATCCCGGTGATCCCGAACATCGGCTACCTCGTCGACCACGGCGCGTTCTACCACCCGGGCGACTCGTTCTTCGTGCCCGAGCAGAAGGTCGACGTGCTCGGCCTGCCCACCGGAGCGCCGTGGCTGAAGGCCGGCGAAGCGGTGGACTTCCTGCGCGCGGTCGCGCCGCGCCGTTCGGTGCCGATTCACGAGGCGGTGCTGGCCAACCCGGCAATGCACTACGGGCTGTTCCAGAACCTCGCCCCGGAAGGCACCGACGTAAAGGTGCTGGAGCGAGGCGTCGCGACGGAGGTCTAGGTCTAGGCAGGAGCGGTGTGGCGCAGGGAGCCGTAGGTGCTCCCGAACGCCCGATTTTCGAGGGCGACGTCCACCGCGTCCAGCAACGCCTGCCGCAAGCCGGGGCGGCTGAGGTCAGCGGCGTCAATGCCAAGCCGCACCAGCCCGCCTCGGCGCGCGGCGCGGGCGGAGGCCAGTACGAGCGCGAAGCAGCGGACAGTCTCCGTACGGTGCGACTGACTCGTGAAGTCCTGCACCCGCGCGCGCCGAATCTCGCCGGTCACCAGGTCCCGCACGGCGTTCTGGTCGGCACACAGCGCGAAGCCGTGCTCCCGCAACGCCTGCACAGTGCCAGGCGACGCGAGCCAGCGCGGCGGCGCGAAGCCGTCGACAGTCACGCCAGTCGTGTCGAGAGCCGCCTTCGCAGCGATGAGCCTCAGCCGCGCTTCGTGCGCAGGCAGCACGGCGAACTCCGCCTTGCGACCCAGGTGCACAGCGCGATGCGTCGGCGGAATGCGGTGGTCGTAGCCGTTGAGCAGCACCGAATCTCCTGCCGCCGCGCGCGTCCGGACCCAGGCCGTAACGGGCCCGTCCTCCGTGCGCGCGACGTGCAGAATCGACAACGGGACGTGCCGACGTTCGAGTTCGGCCGCCAGATGCGCACAACGGTGCAGCGTGCGCGTGGTGACCCCGGACAGCGAGACCAGCAGGCGAGCATCCACACCACCATTGCGCCGCAGCCGTGTGGCGACCGCCTGACCGCACCGTGAACTACGAGTGAGACTTAAACGGCGGACAGTCACCGCCCGGTATGCGTGCTGTTTATGCAGCGCTCCTGCGGCAGTGCCAGATGAGCATCGAAGGCACGCCTTTCGCCGCCGCGGCCAGGGCTTCCGGGGCCAACCCGTTGAGCGACCACGGCCAAAGATCCCACGGCCCACCACCCGCAACCTGCCGCGGCTCGGTGTGCGTGGGCGTCGGCTCCTGACAACTCACCGGCGCGAGACTCGCGGCGAAAAACGCGCGCAGATAGTCGCCGACCCGATGGTGGTACGTGCGCACCCGAGCCGGAGCACCGTCGGCCGTGCGTACGGACGGAATCGACCCACGCTGGACCTGCTCGGGATGCACGTCCGAGAGCACGAGGTGCCCGCCCGGCGCGAGAACACGAGCGAACTCGGCGATCACCGGCGTCAGGTCCGGCACGTGCGACAACGCGAGCCCGCAGAGCACCAGATCCTGCGAGCCGTCGTCGACCGGCAGTTCGTGCAGATCGGCGACAAGCGTCGAGTCGGCCTTGGCGCGACTGAGCATCTCGGCCGAACCATCGACGGCTACGACGTGATGACCGCGTTCGACGAGGAGGCGAGTGAGACGCCCGGTGCCGCAAGCGGCGTCGAGCGCGCGGCCGGGCGGGACGGTGTCGAGGATCTTGGTGAGATGGGGTTCGTCGGCGAAGGCGGCGTTCTCGCCGGAGTCATACGCGGCGGCCCAACGAGCGTAACCATCTCGCGGGGCGAGCTGAGTTACCTCGACGCCTTCAGCCAGCTCTCCGTCGGCCAACAATGCGCGGATCTCGGTTAGGCGCGCTTCGACGAACTCGCGATCGTGCTCGCCGGTGAACGCGCGGAGCAACGCGGCTCCTTCGATGCCGATGAGGTAGGCGAGAGGATGTTCGTAGCTCACCCTTACGGACGCTAACCGGGCAAATGCCGCAGGGCCACCGATTTTCGCGCTCGCCTAGCCGCCGTGGCTCTCTGTTCCCTTGGGGAAAGCCCGGCACACCACCGTGGTGACCGGGGCAGCTTCACGGCCAGGCTCAGCAACTCACGGATTACCCGGTTTAGCCGCCTCCACGAGCCGCCGCACCGCGACCGCGACCCGCCCGCGCAGGTCGGGATCGATGAGGGCCCCGTTCTCGACCGCCTGACGAGGAATGGGAATCCGCGCACAAGCGTCGTCGACGATGCGGGTGCCCGCGTAGGTGAGCGTCTTGCGGAGGGACTCGTGCGCGTCCGCACCGCCAGTCGGCGCGGCGACCGAAGACGCGTTGATCCACGCGACAGGTTTGCCGTACATCTCACCGCCGCCGATGGTCCAGTCGAGCAGATTCTTGAACGACCCCGGCAGGCCGCCGGCGTACTCCGGGGTGCAGAACAGGACGCCGTCCGCCGCCCCGATCGCCTCCCGCAACGCCGCGACCTCTTCAGGCAACGGATCCCGATCGAGATCAGGATTGAAGTGCGGCAGCCCGTCGAGCCCACCGTACACAGTGGACGGAGCAAACCCGGCCGCGGTCGCGATGACAGCCGCGTTGACCGAACCGGCCCGCAGACTGCCGCTGATGAGCAGAATCACGAAGCCCAGTGTGCCAGCGCGGACGGTGCTGCGGGGTCGCCTTTCTCGGCAGACGCCGAACGTTCACCCGCTGCGACCGCACGAACGCAATCGCAGCACGACAAGCCTCGGCAGCAGCCGCCTCAGACCGGACGACCACGTGGCGGGGGAGATCTCCGCCGAACAGCTGCGAGCCGTCGAGGACGACGCGATCCGCGACGTCGTGAGGATGCAGAAGGCGGCCGGCCTCGAGTCGGCGACCGACGGCGAGTTCCGCCGGTCCTCCTGGCACATGGACTTCCGCTTCGGGGAGCGCCAAACTGCGCAGAGGCTTGGCGATGGGCGGTTGGTGACGGATCGGATTCAGCCGAGCGCAAATCCTGGAGCGACCGGAGCGCAACCGCGACCGGACCCGAGCCAGAGCAGCCGCACGACCTGGCAAGACCACGGTCATCCCGCACCACAGCAGCCGCACGACCTACCAAGGCTGCGGTCATCCCGCGCCGGAACTCGCGCACAGCCAGCCGAGGCGACGATCAGCCGCGAGCCGCCAGGCGCACCAACCTCACTTCCGCGGCATCCCTCACTCCCGCACCATCCCTCACTCCAGCGACATCCGGCTCCGCCGCCTTTGCGACACGGGTTTCGCAACAGCGGAACTCGCCGCGACGAGATCCACGCCAAAGCAACCCGACCGCTCGCCGAGGCCACAGCCAACCAAACACAAGCCCCGCAGCGACCCCGGGAACCGGCAGACCCGCAAAAGAGCAAGCGCGCAACCCGCCAAGGCCGCAGCCGCCCCGCGTTGAAACGGGCACCCGCTGCCCATCGCCAGCCGAACACCGGTGCCACAGCAACCTGGGAATCACCGGCCCCCAAGCCCGCCCTCGAACAGGTGGATGGCTCGCCGAGCCAGAGATCAGCCGTGCGCCGCCGCGCAGCGCGCCAACCTCATTCCCACACCACCCCTCCCTGTTGCCCCTGCGCCAACCCAGCCGCCGCTGCCGCAGCGCGGGTTCCTGGGTCCAGTGGGTTCGGGCCGATCGCCGCGACCGAAGCCTCGTCCGGTTCCAGGACCGCGACCTTCGCGCCTGCCTCGCGGAGGTCTGCCAACACCTGTTCTAACGGACGTTCCGTCGGGAAGGCCTCCGCCGCGCCCATCGGAACCACCACCGTCACCTGGGTGAAACCTGTTGCGTAGTCGGCATTCGCGGAGGAACGGACGCCACCGTCGACATACCGCTTGCCGTTGATCGGCACCACCGGCCAGATGCCGGGCACCGCGCAGCTTGCCGCTACCGCGGCGACCAGCGGGACACCGGACGCGCGGTCGAACACCGCCGGTTCACCGGTTTCCGCTTCCACCGCAACGATCTTCACCGCACGCTCGGGCCAATCGTGGGACGGCAGGCGGGATTCGATCACCGCGCGCCGTCGCGGTTCCGGGACGGTTTTCGCGGCCAGGGCGTATTTTCCCATCCCCCGGCGGATTTCCGCCGCGGTGCTGCCCTCGGCCAGCACCGCGGCGAACTCCTCGCCGAACTTTTCCGGGTCGAACTCGGCCGCGATCTCCGCCGCTTGCAAGGACGGGTCGGTCTGCCGCGCGTACAACTGCGGCAACGGCAATCCGCTGCCCAGCTGTGCCGCCACCGCCGCGCCCGCCGACGTGCCGATCAGCACGTCGGCTCCGGTTACGTCCTGGCCCGCTTCCGCCAGCCCGGCCAGCAACCCGGTCGTCCACGCGATCCCGGCGACGCCACCGCCGCCCAACACCAAAGCTCGGCTCATGCCGCTCCTTTCACCGGTGCCCACTCTGCCCTAGGGCACCGACAATTTCCGGAGCTCCGACTCAAGCAGGGCGTCCGTCTCGGGAATCGGCAGGGCCAGCTCCAGCAACGTTTCCGCCACCTCGCGGTATTTCGCCACCCGCGCGGGACTCGAGCTGCTCGCGCTCTCCCGCAGCAACCGCTCGTGGACGATCGACGGCAGGTCCGCGAAATCGAAAATCGTGAACCCCCTGCCCAGATCGGGGTGCCGGTCCGCCGGGACCACTCGCACCTCGGCCTTGCCTTCCGCCAACCGCTCGCGCAGGTGCCACAGCTGCTCCGCCATCGCGTCCGCGCCGCCGATCCTCTTGTGCAGCGCCGTTTCCCCCAGCACCAGCACACACCGTGCGCCCGAATCGAGCACCGCTCGCCGCGACAGCCTCTCAGCTACGCACGCGTCCACTTCGTCCGCGACAGCGCCCGAAGCACCCGACAGCAGCGCTCGCGCGTACCCGCTCGTCTGCAACAACGGCGGCACCACCTCCGGCTCCCAGCCGAACACCGCGTCCGCCGTGCGCTCCCACTCCAGGTACGGCTCTTCTCCGCCGCTGTCTATCCAGTCCTGCTCTCGCGCTCCTCGCGCCATCTCCACTATTCGCCTGCGGTCCGGCCCGATCACCCTGCAGTGCGCCAGTACCGCTCCGATGTCCTCCGGCTTCGGCAGCCGCAGTCCTCGTTCCCAATTCGTCACGAAACCAGGCGTCATCCCCAGCAACCGGGCCAACTCTCTTACGCCCAGTCTTCTTCTCTCCCGCGCCGCGCGTAGCTCCAGGCCCAATGCCCTCGCGCGCGGTGTTGCGTACGGTGTGGTCATGGTTGCAGTGTGTCAGGGGGTGCCGACAGTTTTCGGGGTTCTCTCCCCCCTGGCACCTTCGCTCTTTCCCCTGTCCTACAGCCACTCCTCCAGCGACAACCCCGTCATCCTCTCGTACGCCTCCACGTACCTTCCCCTCGTCGCCTCCACCACTTCTTCCGGCAACGGCGGCGGCTGCACGTTCGACGCCCTGTCCCAGCCCGACTCCGGCCCCGTCAGCCAATTGCGCACGTACTGCTTGTCGAACGACGGCTGCACCCTTCCCGGCTCGTACCCCTCCGCCGGCCAGTACCGCGACGAATCCGGCGTCAGCACTTCGTCCGCCAGCACCAGCGCGCCCGTCTCGTCCACGCCGAACTCGAACTTCGTGTCCGCCAGCAGGATTCCGCGCTTCGCCGCCACTTCCGCGCCACGGCGGTACACCGCGAGCGTCGCCTCGCGTAGCTCCTCCGCGCGCTTCGCACCGATAGTCGCGACCACTGCGTCGAACGAAACGTTCTCGTCGTGCTCGCCGAACGCCGCCTTCGTCGCGGGCGTGAAGATCGGCGACGGCAGCTTCGAGGCCTCGACGAGACCTTCAGGCAGCTCTACGCCGCACACTGCGCCCGTACGCTGGTAATCCGAATATCCGGAACCCGTGAGGTACCCGCGCGCGACAGCCTCCACCGGAAGCATGTCGAGACGGCGTACGAGCAGCGCGCGTCCGCGTACCTCGGCAGGGATGCGCGGGTCGTCGTACGCGACAAGGTGGTTCGGGATCAGGTCCGACAACTGCTCGAACCAGAACACGCTCATCGCCGTGAGCACGCGGCCCTTGTCGGGGATAGGCGTGTCCAGGATGAAGTCGTAGGCGGAGATGCGGTCCGAGGTGACCAGCAGCAGGTGGTCGTCTCCGACCGCATACAGGTCCCGGACTTTTCCAGCGGCGATCTTCGGGTAATCGGCGAGCGTCGTCACTGCTGCACCCTAACCCGACGGCCGTCACTACGAGGATGATGCAGGTCATGGCCTACCGCTGGATCTCGTTCACTTCCGACTACGGGCTGCACGACGGCTTCGTGGCCGCCTGCCACGGGGTCATCGCCGGCATCGCGCCCGACGTACGCGTTCTCGACGTGACTCACCTCGTACCGCCGCAGCAGCTGCGCTCAGGCGCGGCGGTGCTCGCGCAGACCGTGCCGTCGCTGCCTAAGGCCGTACACCTCGCTGTCGTCGACCCAGGCGTCGGTACAGAGCGTCGCGGCATCGTGGTGGTCGCGACGCACGGCATCTTGGTCGGCCCGGACAACGGTCTGCTGTTACCCGCCGCAGAGGCGCTAGGCGGCGTGTACGCGGCGTACGTGATCGATGTGCGCACGCCGACGTCCGCGACCTTTCACGGCCGAGACATCTTCGCCCCGACAGCCGCACGGCTCGCGATGGGCGCGCACCCTGGCTCCTTCGGGCCTGCCATCCGCGACCTGGTTCGGCTGCCGGAACCGATGGTCGCCGCGTTCCCGGGCAAGCTGGTCTCGGACGTGCTGACTGTCGACCATTTCGGCAACGTCCAGCTCGCCGCCACCCCCGCCGACCTCGATCTAACCGGGTTGACCGGTGAGGTCACGGTGCACAGCGAGCACGTCGCGGTGTCCGCCGCGCTCGGCCGGACCTTCGCCGACGTGCCCCGCGGCGCGAACCTCGTCTACACCGACTCGGCGGGCAAGCTGGCCGTCGCGGTCAACGGCGGCTCGGCGGCTTCGGTGCTGCGGATCGGGCCGGCTGAGGAATGCACCATCACTGCGTCGCCGACCGCCAGCTGACCGGGCCGGGTCACCGCCGCCTTCATGCCGAAGAGGACGCCGCCGTCGGGGTCGCGGTGGTACGCGGCGAGCGAGCGAATCGGCTCCGGGCCGGAGCGCTTGCCGGTTTCCTGGTCGACCATCGGCACCGCGCAACGGACGCACAGCTTCGCGTAGGCGAACTCGGCCCCGCCGGCTTCCATCCGCCGGACGGAGTCCTCGGCGTGCGGTTCCGCCCAGCCGCGGATCACGAGGTTCGGCCGGAAGCGGTCCATCGGCACGGGTTCGGCTCCGCGTTCGGCGATTCGTTCGTTCAGGTGGTCCAAAGAGGACTCGGAGATCACGAGGATCGCGTGCCCGTCGGCGAACCTCGCGGTGCCGGGGGTTTCGCCGCTCGTCACCCGGTCGTGTTCGGGTGTGACGCCGAGGAGCACCGACGGCTGGCCGACGACGGCGGAGAACCACTCGGCGGCGTCGGTGCCCTGGTGGACGCCCTCGCCGGTCCAGTTGAAGGTGGCCGCGGGGTGCCGTTGGCCGTCCTTTTGGACCTCGATGGTCAGGTCTTCGATCCCCGGCGCGGACAGAGTGAGGCGGGTGCCGCCGTCCAGGACGCGCGGTCGGATGGCGGCCATGATCGGCGAGCGGCGCTGGCTGCGGAAGTCGCCGTCGGGGGCGGTGACGATGAATTCGCGGTCGTGCGCGAGACCGGCCGGGGTGACGTCGGCGGACTGGACTGTCGTGCCCGCGCAGCCTTTGACCGGGTAATACGTGAGCTGCGAGATCGTCCCCATGAGGTTCACGGTACCTGTTCGTCCGAAGGGGACTGGGGCGCACGATCCCGCACGGGACTGCGCGACGCCGGTATCCTGCGGACCCGTGGAGCTGCTGCCGTTCGACGAGTACGTGCGCTCGCTGCCGCGGAAGCGGATGTCGGCAGGCACCCTGCTCCGCGACGAAACCGGACGCGTCCTGCTCGTCGAGCCGTCCTATAAGGACAGTTGGGACATACCCGGCGGAGTGTGCGACGCGGGCGAGCCGCCGTGGCGCACGGCGCGCCGGGAACAAGCCGAGGAAATCGGGATCGATCGCCCGCTCGGCCCGCTGCTGGTCATCGACTACGCGCCGGACGACGGCCGGATGCCGGAAGGACTCGCGTTCATCTTCGACGGCGGCCGAACCTCCGCCGAGGAAACCGGCCGCTTCACCCTCACCGATCCGGAGATCCTGGCCGTCCATCTGCTGCCGATCGACGAGGCAGCTCAACGAGTAGCACCGTCGCTGGCCCGGCGGCTCCGAGTTGCCTGGGAAGCCGCGCGGGCCGGCGAGCGGTTCGTTCTCTGCGAGGACGGTCAGCCGCTCACAGCACCTGCGACAAGAACTGCTGCAACCGAGGACTAGCCGGTGCCTCGAACACCTGCTGCGGCGTCCCCTGCTCCACGATCCGTCCCGCGTCCATGAACGCGACCTCGTCGGCCACGCTCCGGGCGAATCCCATCTCGTGGGTGACCACGATCAGAGTGAGACCCCGCGAAGCCAGCCCAGCCATCAGGTCCAGGACGCCCTTCACCAGCTCCGGGTCCAGCGCGCTCGTCGCCTCGTCGAAGAGCATCACTTCCGGTTCCATCGCCAGCGCACGCGCGATCGCCACACGCTGTTGCTGGCCGCCGGAAAGCGCGGCTGGGCGGTACGGGGCCTTGTCGCCGAGGCCGACTTCCGCCAGCCGCGCCCGGGCGACCTCAATCGCGTCCTCTTTGGACAGACCGCGCACGCTGCGCAGCGGCAGCACGATGTTGTCCAGCACGCTTCGATGTCCGAACAGGTTGAAGTGCTGGAACACCATCCCGACGCGCTGGCGCAGTGCGTCCGGATCCGAGGCGATGACGCTCTCCCCGTCCAGCAGCAGGTCGCCGCTATCGGGTTCTTGCAGGCGGTTCACGCAGCGCAGCAAGGTCGATTTGCCGGAACCGGACGGGCCGATCACGCACGTGGTGCTCCCGCTCGGCACCTTCAGGTTCACCCCGCGCAAGACCTCCAGCGTCCCGAATCGGACGTGGATGTCCTTCAGTTCCACCGAAGACGAACGAATCGCTGTACTCATACCGTCCCACCCGCGAGCATTTCGTTGCTCTCCGCGGTCACCTTGCGACCGGTCTGCAGCCGCTTGTCGATGTAGTTCACCAGGTGCGTCAGCGGCACCGTGATCACCAGGTAGACCACCCCGGCGGCCACCAGCGGCGACAAGTTGCCCGTGTTCGCCGCGAGGTCCTGGCCGATGCGGAACAGTTCCCGTTGCGAGGTAAGGAAACCGAGGAAGTACACCAGGGTCGAGTCCTTCACCAGCGCGATGAACTGGTTCACCAGCGCGGGCAGCACCCGCCGCACGCCCTGCGGGATCACCACCAGCAGCATCGCCTTGGAATAGCTCATGCCGAGCGCGCGGCTCGCCTCCAGCTGTCCCTTGTCGACGCTCTGGATACCGGCGCGGAAGATCTCGCCGATGTAGGCGGCGGCGATCAGGCTCAGCGCGGCGATGCCCAGCGGGTACGGGTTGTTGCCCACCAAACCGCGGGCGAGCAGGCCGACGCCCTGTCCGATCACGAGGATCGTCAGGATCGCGGGCAGGCCACGGAAAATGTCCGTGTACACCCGCGCGGGCCAGCGCAGCCAGCGTTTGGTGGAAAGACCCATCACCGCGAGCACCATGCCGAGCAGGGTTCCGATGACAGCCGCCGCCACCGACAGAATCAGGGTGTTGAGCAGGCCGGTCTTGAGCAGGTCCGGGAAAACTTCCCAGATGTACTGCCAGTTCAGGAAAGTGTCGAAAAACTGATCCATCAGGCTACTTCGTCTTGAAGTCCGCGGGAACCGGGATGCTCGGCTCGAACTGCTGGTGCACCTTCGCCCAGGTGCCGTCCGCGACGGCCTTCTTGATGCCGTCGTTCAGCTTGGCCAGCAGGTCGGTGTTGCCCTTGCGCACCGCGTACCCGTGCGGAATGTTGGTGGTGATCGCCTTGGTGACCTTCAGCTCGGGGTTCTTCGTCGCGTAATCCTCCGCGGACACCTGGTCGAACACCGCGCCGTCGATCGCCGACGACTTCAGCGCGCTCAGCGCCGCCGCGTCGTTCGGGAACCGGACCGCCTGCGCCTTCGGCGCGTTCGAGGCGAGCCAGGTGTCCGACACCGTGCCCTGCACCACACCGATCCGCTTGCCGGACAACGAGTTCTCGTCCGTGATGCCCGCTGCCGGTTTCGCCTCGATGCCGAGCGACTGGTAGTTGTACGGATCGCTGAACGCCACCGTCTTCTTGCGCGCGTCGGTCTGCGCGATCGCCGAACTGCCGATGTCGAACCGGCCGTTCGCGACGCTGCCGAGCAGCGCCGAGAAATCGGTCGCCACGAATTCCAGCTTCAAACCCTCTTTCGCGGCGATATCCTTCAGCAGCTCGTTGTCGAAGCCGGTGAATTGGCCGTTCTCCTGATACGCGTTGGGCCGGGAATCGCTCAGCGTGCCGACCCGCAGGGTCTCGCCGCCGTCGCCACCGCACGCGGTGAGACCGGCGACCAGTGCCGCGGTGACGGCGGTGACGATCAGTTTCTTCATCCCACCAGTGTGCCCCGGCATCAGGAGTTCGCCACCGGGAGGCCCGGGCCGCCCTTCTCCAGCTCCTTCGCGACCGGAGCCTCCTTGAAGAACTGCGCGTGCAGCCGGGCCGCGGTGCCGTCGGCGATCGCCTTGGCCAGACCGTCGTTGATCTTCTTCAGCAGCTCGGGGTTCGACTTGGCGACCGCGAAGGCCGACGGGGTGTCCTTGTCCGCGACGGTGTAGCCGAACTCGAGCGGGAGCGTCGGGTTCTGGTCGATGTACTTCTGCCCGATGTCCTTCGGCACGACCCAGCCGTCGAGACCGCCGGTCTTCAGCTGCGCGAAACCGGCGTTGTAATCCGGGAACCGGACCACCTGCGCGCCGGCGAGCTTGCCGGCGAACTCGTCCTGCACCGAACCCTGCACGACGCCGACCCGCTTGCCCGCGAACGAGTTCGCGGCGGGCAGCGCGGCGCCCTTCTTGCTGACGACGGTGGTGAAGCTGGAGTCGTAGCCGTTGCTGAACGCCACGGTCTTCTTGCGCGCGGCGGTCGCGGAGATCGTCGAGCTGCCGATGTCGAGCTGGCCGCCCGCGACCTTGGCGAGCAGACCGGAGAACTCGGTGCCGACGAAATCGACCTTGAAGCCCTCGCGCTTGGCGATGTCCCGCAGGAGTTCGTTGTCGTAGCCGGTGAACTGGCCGTTTTCGAGGTAGATGCTGGGCGGGGCGTCGGTGAGGGTGCCGACGCGCAGGGTTTCCCCGGAAGCGTCCGAGGATCCGCACGCCGTAAGGCCCGCGGTGGCGGCGACAACGACGGCGAGCGTGCTGAGGATCTTTCTCATGACTTCTTCCTGAATATCCGGGGTGCGCAGACAAGAAGCGCCAGGCCGCGGGGTGGCGGCCTGGC